>CAZVVF010000168.1:1968-7594 GCA_964630575.1 uncultured Burkholderiales bacterium
TTCGCGATATTCACCAGGCGCCGCTCAAGATCGATATCGTGAGTGCCCTGATCGAAATGGCCCATCGTTCTGGTATTCTGGTCGTAGGCGAAGGGGTCGAGGTTGTGGAGGAGAGGGACGTCCTGGTAGCCATGGGGTGCGACTTGCTGCAGGGCTACTATCTGGCCAAGCCGGCTCCACCTTTTTGTTCTTTGAACAGTCATCTGGAGACGACTCGATCATGAGGTTTTTCGACTCGGATTTTGAGGGCCTTTGGCGTCAAGGGAAATACTGAAGAATTCCAGAAACTTTGGGGGCAAGCGGGATCTTCGCGAGCTCCCTGGTGTCCTGGTGAAAGCACCCGACTGGAGTTGCCGGCGGGTTGGCTGGGGGAAGAGTCGAGACTCTCTTTTCAGTCGTCGCGCCTCAACTCCGGGTCCCATGGGAAGACGAGCGTATCCTTTTTATAGCTTAAAACTCGGGGGGAGATGAAGTGTCAGACTTTAGTCCAAAGCAAAGCGGCGAAGGCCTGGGACTGCTCCAGGTCAATCTTGAGACTTCTGAGATCGTTTTTGCAAATCAACGCGCCTATCAGATGCTCGGAACCTCCAAGCAGCGACTAGCCGACGCACCACGAGAACTGTTGTCTCTTTTGAGGATCGAGTCGTGGGGCGGTGCCGTGGGCTCCACTCTGAGCCGAACTCTCGAAGCGGATTATGGAGAGGCCACTTTTGTGGAGATCACCGTGGAGCGCTTGGACCTGTCAGAGGACCAACAGGTCTTGATCGTACTCCGGGACTGCGCCTCTGAGCAGAAAGAACGGAGCGACGCTAGCATTCTAGGTGCCGTTTTGGAAGCAGCAGAGGATATGGTCGCTCTCATAGACCCCAACACGCTACGCTTTCTCCAGGTCAACCAGGGGGCCGTGAGGAGCCTGGGTTACAGCAAAGGCGAGTTGTTGGGCTTTCTCCCAATGGACATCAAGCCCAATGTCTCTTTGAGCGAATATCGACGGGGCTACGTGGAGCCACTGATGAGGGGCGAGCGTCGCTCGATTCAGTTCGAGACGATCCACCGACGCAAGGACGGCACGGAGTTTCCGGTGGAAGTCATGCTGCAACGAGTCGAGGAGACGGAGGCCGGTTGTGTGCTGCTGAATATCGCTCGGGATATCAGCCAGAGACACCGCAGCGATCTCGAGCGAAACCGTTTCTTCTCCCTCTCCCTAGAAATGCTCTGTACGGCCGACACTTCCGGCTACTTTCTTCGTGTGAACCCTGTCTTTTGCGCTGTCTTGGGCTACACTCAGGAGGACCTCGTCTCGCGCCCTTTCATGGACCTTGTTCACCCCGATGACCTGGAGGCCACTGAGGCTGCGGTGAACCATTTGGGGTCCGGTCAGCACGTCGTCGGCTTTGAGAATCGATACCGTAGAAGCGATGGTAGTTATCGTACACTGCGCTGGAATTCGACGCTCGACTCTGCTACCAATCGGATCTACGCGGCCGCCCACGATGTCACAGAGGAGCGCGAGAGGCAGCAAGAGCTAGCTGAAAAGAATCGCCGCTTGGAAGAGGCCGCGAGTCACGACCGAGCAGCGCGAAGAAGTCTCGTCACCTTCAACCGAAGAAAGGGCATCAATGAGGCCTTGGACGAAGTGCTCAGGGTGCTCGCTGAGGAGCTGAAGTTTCGTCCTCTGGCCTTTTATCATCTCGATGAGTGGAGTGGCACGCTCAAGCTCTCGGCAGGTCTCTCACTGCCCACAGACCAGCCCGTGACTCTAGAGTTTGGGGTCGGTCTCATCGGGGAAGCGGCCCTGACTCAGGTCCCCATCTTGGTCAATTTGGACGGCGAGGGCTCCGAGGGACATTCCATGGCGCTGGAAACTGGCATCGGTAAGATCTATCCGCTCGCCATTTTCGCCATTCCGCTGGTTCATCAGGAGCGGACTCTAGCCGTCTTGACCGGAGCCTCCCTGCGGGTTGTGAACGAGAAGGAGTGGTCGGCGCTACAACTGCTCGCCGACCAGACCGCTGTCGGGCTTCACGCCTTGGGGCAGTTCGAGCAACTCCGAAAACTCTCGGAGCAACTCAACGAGCGTGGACGTCGTATCGCCCATCAAAACAGGGAATTGAAGCGAGCCAGTCGCCTGAAATCGGAATTTTTGGCGAACATGTCCCACGAGTTGCGCACGCCACTGAACGCCATCATTGGCTTTTCGGAATGCCTCAAGGACGGTCTGTTGGGTAAGCTTGAAGATCACCAAGAGGACTACGTTACTGAGATTTTTCACAGTGGACATCATCTGCTGGCCTTGATCAACGATATCCTGGACTTGTCGAAAATTGAGGCGGGGATGATGGAGTTGAGGCTGGAGGCAACAGACGTCAAGAGTGCCATCTCAAACTCGATATCCATAGTGAGGGAACTGGCGGCTAAAAAGTCTCTGCAGATCGAGAGCGATGTCGACCCCGAACTTGGGCCTGTTTTACTGGATGCAAGAAAGTTCCGGCAAGTCATTTACAACCTGCTTTCCAACGCCGTGAAGTTCTCTAAAGAGAAGGGCAAAATTTCGATCACGGCAAGACGCGAGAATGGTGGCCTTGTACTCTCGGTCGAGGATTCCGGAATTGGAATTGCCGAAGCGGATCAAGGGCGTCTTTTCCAGCCCTTTATTCAGCTCGATGGGGACTTAGACCGTCAGTACGAAGGTACGGGGCTCGGGTTGGGTCTGGTCAAGGGGTTTGTAACACTCCACGGAGGCAGCATCGATCTCTGGAGTGAGGTGGGGGTGGGAAGTCGATTTACCGTCCGCATCCCAGACCTGAAGGATGGATCGGGACAGCCTCCTAAAATCGCCTCCGATCCCAACGTCGAGAGTTCACTCCCCCCAAAGCCGTCAGAACCGCGGCTGGGCTTGCCACAAATTTTGGTGGTGGACAACGACCACACCATGCGAAAATTTCTCAGGGATTGTCTGACGCCGAGCGGCTACGAGGTGGTCTCTGCGGCCGACTCCAATGAAGCCTTTGAGGCCCTTAGCGAGCAGATTCCCGACCTGATAGTCTTAGACATTTTGCTGGAGGCCGAGTCGGGCTGGGAGCTTTTGGGTGACCTGAAAGAGAATCCACTCTACAAGGCCATTCCGGTCCTGGTTCTCAGTGGGGGCACGCTCGACGAAGAACAAGACGTTCCGAGCGGAGCTACCGGTCGTCTGCAAAAACCGGTGACACCCGGTCAGCTGATTCAGGCGATCTCTCGAGCGGGTGTTCCCGGTGGTGCCTCGGTATCTCCTCGGGTATTGGTTGTGGACGATGACCCCCGAGCGGTAGATTATGTGGCGACAGTCTTGGAGGCCAAGGATTGCAACGTGCATCGAGCCTACGGAGGCCAAGAGGCCCTCGACTTTTTGGCGCGTCGCGAGGTGGACATCGTCATCTTGGATCTCATGATGCCGGGGGTCGCTGGGTTCGAGGTTCTCTGGAACCTGAGGTCTGCGTCGAAAAATGCTGAAGTGCCGGTGGTTATACTGACCGCAAAGACGGTTACCGCTGAGGAGCGGGATATTTTGCAAGAATCCGTGTCGGCTATCCTAGAGAAGTCGCACACTGACGGGCAAGATGTTATTCGGGCCGTAGGTTTGGCCTTGCGCGAAGGCTTCAAACCCCGCACCGGTGATGGCAGGACTCAGGATACGGCGGTCGTGGCGGGGACACGGATATCTCAGCCCCAGATCCTGTTGCTCGCTCGTGACCAAGAGGCCGCTTCTGAGGCTTCGGCTTTCTTCGAAGGCACACCCTTTCAAATTTCGGTGGCCTATAGCGCTGTTGAGGTCCTGGAGCAAACGGAGTTCGAGTCTCCCGATTTGCTAGCGCTGGATCTCGTTGGTTTTGACTTCTTGGAGGACAAGATGCTCGACCTTCTTTGTGATTCTCCTCAAACCGCCAACATCCCCAAAGTCGCTCGGATACCGTCGAGCCTGTCCTCGTTGGAGGAGAGCAGAATTCGCAGCAAGGTTCAGTGCGTCTTCCGCTCTGGAACAACAGAGCGAGGGGCCTTTCTCTCCGAGCTTCGCTCAATCTTGGGTTGATGGCAAAGCGCTGTTCGCTCGAGACACTGGATTTCAGCATCTTTTCACGAGAGAAGGTTAGGCTGGACCCAATCCAGTCATGCAGATCAAGTCGAACATAAATTTTAGAAGGTGCTGCTCGCACAACCACCACGGTGAGGGACGAGGTCACCTCAACATGACCTCACTCCTGCCCGCCAGCGAGAAGGATGCCCTCAAGGACCTTTTTCAAGACGCCGTAGAGACCCGTGAGAACGCCTACGCTCCCAACTCCAAATTTCGTGTGGGCGCTGCGATCTTGGCTCGCGACGGTTCCGTCTATAAGGGCTCCAACAAAGAGTTCACCATGAACGCCGACCACGCTGAACAGAGAGCGATCAACGAGGCCTTGATGGCAGGCCAGCAGCCCAAAGACCTGATGGCGGTGGCTGTTTTTGGTGCCCGCGGTGAGGTCACCGACAAGAACTTCGAAGCGCGACTTTCGCCTTGTGGCAACTGTCGCCAAGCCTTGCACGAACTCAATCCCGAGATGTTGGCTGTGGGCGCTCAGGGAAAAGGTGAAATTCAGGCCTATCGCCTCAAGGACGAGTTGCCCGACGCTTACTTTCGAGAGAAGGAGCTTCCTTCTCCGCCAGCTGCGCTGGTCACCGGTGACCCACTCCTCGACGGTGCTCTCAAGGCACGTTCTCGCGCCTACGTCCCTCGGTCAGGACAACCTGTGGGGGCGGCCGTGGAGACCGACAAAGGGATTTTTCTAGGGACGAGGGCTGAAGTCTCTTCCTTTACCAGTCAGGCTGCTCGAATGGCCTTGGGAGCCGCTGTAGAGGCCGGAGCGACAATCTTTCATAGGCTCGCCCTAGTCGGTGGAACGGAGCCCGAAACGTTTGAGCGGCCTGCCAGTCTACCCTTTGACACCTTTGAGGCCCTCTACCACTTGGCCCCGGATGCGGAAGTTCTTTTCCCCAACGAGAGTGGGGTCCTGGAGTCTCACAAGTCTTTGGATTTTCCTGGTTTTTTGAGGAGTCCAGCGGCTACTCGAAATAGATAAAGGAGCGGTCTCCCGAGTATCCGTTCTGTCGGTAGATCCAGTCCCACTCTTCGGGTGTATAGAAGCTCTCACAGGTCAGTTGCCAGTAGAGGAGGTTCGCTTTTTCCTCTTGGTTTCGATAGGACTCGACGGCGATGTACCGATGTTCCTTTCCTACTCTCTGAATCTCCTGAATGGCTTTGAACAGGTCGAATATATAGAGGTTGTGCAGGGTGTTTAAGGAGATGACGAGATCGAAACTGTGACTCTCGTAGGGCAGCTCCTGGGCTAGTCCCGCAGTAAGAAAGGGGCGCACTTCTTCCTTGGCGTTTTCCAGTGCGTACTTCGAGATGTCCAGCCCGCAGACTTCGAGCCCTGGTACGACTTGAGTGAGGTCGTACAGCAAAAAGGCTTTGCCACAACCGACGTCGAGCACTCGGCTCCCGGATTTGAGACCATAGTGGCGGGCCATTTTTTCGGCCACCGGCAGCCATCGGCCATCATATTTCATTCCGCCATACCCGTGATGCCGTTCGCCATCCCAGTAATCT
>CAZVVF010000169.1:0-7573 GCA_964630575.1 uncultured Burkholderiales bacterium
GAGGATGCGTACCTGACGTGTGGTCCTTGCGAGTGGTTTCGACCCATTCGAAGTCATGACTGGGAGGATAGCTGATCTCTCCTTTGTCTCCGTTGAAGACCACGCCGTCATCACGGGTCTGGACCCATTCTAGAACCTTGCGGTCAGTCTTGTTGGCGCCGGTTTGAATGCGGGCGAGAAAAGAGTTGCCCTGATGTCGCAGCATCTGCACGTTGAGCATCTTGTTGTACTTAACAAGATCGGCAAAGTTCTTTTGGAAAGCCTCGTCCTGCAGAAAGTTGCGAGGGTCGTCCTTCGGTAGAGGTGGGAAGCTGAAGGTCCCCTCTTGGGCCTCGAATCGGTGCAGGGCGAAGAGGTCCGATGTGGTTTTCTCGGCTTTGCCGAGGTCCACATTGTAGCCGAGCAGGAGAAGGTCACCCACGGCTGTGATATCAACGGGTAAACAGTTGTTCTCCGTTCGGATCCTCTCCGTTCCGAGAACAGTCAATTCCCGCCCGCCGAAGAGCTCGGCGCGCTTTTGGTTTAGGGTGTCGACTTTCTTTTTGAGTTCAACGGCCTGGCCCTCAAGACGAGACTTGAGAAGGTCGTAGGCACCTTGCTCGATCTCGCTTGAGGGGTCCGCTGCTTGGACTTCCTCTTCTGCCATGTACTAGCCTAGTCTCTCCCGTTTGAATCCTGGCCGGTCAACATCAGGTCCGATAGTCCCATGTTGGTCACCGTTTCGAGTACTTTTTTCAGTTTCACTCGCTCCGCTCCTGAACTGTCCTCGCTCATCTTTCCAAGAAGCTTGGCGAGCGACAGGTTGCGGATGTCTTCAGACTTGACTCCCGACAAGACATCTTTGATGTCGCCAGCTAGGCTGCGGCTTCCATTGCTGTAACCGTTGACCAGAGAGCCTGCCACGGAGCCGCCTTTGGAGAAGGTGTCCAGGGATTTTCCGAAAGTGGCGGCCTGGAAGATCTTGTCGACCATGGGACCGTCTCCACCGATGATGTCGATGTTGGCGCTTTTGAAGGCTTCTCCGAGCACTCTGGCTTGTGCTTCGGCGATCTCCCTCTCGGCGTCGATGCGGTGTAGAGCCACCTCTTTGTCCATATCCAGTCGGAGGCGGAACTCTTCGTGAGCTTGCGTCGCTTCGCTGAGCTGTTTCATCGCCTCGGCCTTCTTGGCGATACCCTCTGCCTCAGCGTGAGCTTTCAGCCTCGAGCCCTCTGCCTCGGCGGCGAGTTTGGCTTGAGTGCCTTCGGCTTCCGCATTCATTTTGAGACGCGTGCCCTCGGCGTGAGTTTCGAATTGCGCCTTTTGAACATTGACCTTTGACATTCCCAAGGCTTCCTCTGCGGGAGCTTGGGCCTCCATGACCCTGGCCTTGGCCATGCCTTCTTTCTCATCGGCTGAGGCCATGGCTTCTTTGACTCGGGCTTCAGCGAGTCCGGAGGCTGCCTGCTCGGCTTGAACACCTTCCGCCAATCGGATTTTCGATTGAGCTTCGCGCTCGGCCGCTTCCAGTTCGGCTTCGACTCTGGTGAGTCGAGCTTTGGCGTTAGAGCGAGCCACAATCTCGGCCGCTTCGGCATCGCGGATGGACTTGATGGCGTCCTCCTCGGCGTTGGCTTGGGCGGTGATGACCTTCGCTTCCTTGTTGCGGCGAGCTTCTTCCAGCAGCCGCATCTCCTTGATTTTTTCTTCCTCTTGGGCCACGTTCTTCTCGACGGCGACCCGCTCAGCGATGACTTCCTGGATATTCTTGCGTTCGACCTCGAGCTCTCGCTCTTTTTCGATGCGCCTGAGTTCCACTTCGCGTTCGCGCTGGATGGCTTCCAGAGCTCGGTCTTTTTCCACCCGCTCCGTTTCGACGGCGATCACGCGTTCGCGATTCTTCTTGGCGACTTCAACCTCGCGCTCTTTGTTTTCGGTTTCGATCTCGATCTGCTCTTGAGCTTTGATGCGAGCCCCTTCGGACTTGGCCATCTCTTCAGCTTGTGAGACGCGGGTCGCGGATTGTTCCTCAGCGATCTTAGTGGCGACAAGTCGAGCCTGTTCGGCCTCTTTGTCTTTTTCCTGACGCTCGAGCTCAAGGATGACCTCACGCGCTTCGGTGTCTTCTTTCTTGACTTCCTTTTCGGCGGCGCGTCGCAGTTTGTTGGTGGCGACGTGCTGAGTCGCTGTGCGGTCGGTGATTTTGGTGATACCCTCGGCATCGAGAATGTTCTCGGGGTCGAGGCTCTCAAGAGGTGTTTGTTCCAGGTAGTCAATGGCAGCATCCTCGAGCTGGTAACCATTGAGGTCCTTGCCGATGACTTCGATGATGGCATCGCGGAAGTCGTCACGCTTGATGTACAGCTCCTCGAAATCAAGCCGCTTACCAGCGGTCTTGAGAGCTTCAGAGAATTTGGCGTTGAACAGCTTGTTCAGGGTTTGGATGTCGGAAGCGCGTTCGCAACCTACGGTAGCGGCGACTTTTGAGACGGCGTCTTTGTCCGGTGGGACACGTACGTAGAAGGATACACTGATGTCTGCCCTTATGTTGTCTTTGCAGATCAGGCCGTCACGACCACGGCGGTCTATCTCAATGGTCTTCACGGAAATGTCCATGAACTCCCAAACGTCAAAAGCCTCGATCACATAGACACCATTCAAGAAGACGTCTACGCCCTTCGGTCCGAAGATCGGAACCGACACGGCCCTGCTCCGAACGATGGCGTTACCTTGTTCGACCTTTACTAAGGTTGGCTTGAACCTCTTTACCACAAAGAGTGAGACGACAATTGCGATAATAATTCCAATTGTTATCGGATCCATATTGTTTTATTCCTCCCGTACCGAGTCTCAGCGAAACCGGTATTCTATCCCAAATCAGATACTTGCTAGTTATGAACTTTTTCGACCCAAAAAAAACCGCCAGAACTCACGTACTCAACGAGTCTGACCTCTGTCCCGCGAGGAGTGATGACACCCTCTCTGCAGCGGACTTCTAGGACGAGTTCTCGAGTTCCAACCCGAACGAGCGCTCGTCCAAAATCATTCCTCACTTCGCCAACGTCGGTCACACCAACTTGGTCGATGAGTGAGTCTGTATTCAAATCTTCTTCCCCGGCCAGCAAGTCGCGCAAGGGTCCTACCATAACGCGAATAGCGGGCAGCGTTGCCGCGAAAGCAATGAGAGCGATGGCCCCTTTGGCCCACAAGACAGGGGCGACTGCAATCAGCAGCATAATCCTCTCCTATCCAGGGTGTTTCCCCCCCCTTACAGTTCCGTCCGAGTAGTGCTCTGTTCTCCAGGTTGGCGGGTTCTCTTCTAATTGATTTAATCATCCCTAATGCAAAGGATTATAGTGCATGTTTGAGAAATAGTAAAGGCACTAAAGTGGATGTTGCGTGAGTTGTTCTCCGAAGAATCGGACTGATCGGTCCACGGGATTGCTTCGAAACCACGTTTTTCTCCACGAGATCTTCACAAATCCTCCATCAAGTCTGCATGATGTCAATGTATGGTGAGTCCAGAAGCCGCAGCGCAATCGAACTCACTTGACCCCCCCCCGATATTGAGTTCGCAAGCGCTGTGGTTTCGCTTTTTTTATGTCCGGATAGTTTCACTATGAAGCCGTTGCCGGAAGGGGTTTCAAGCTCCTTGGGGTAGGGTCATCCCATGATCGGTGTGGTGAAACTAGAGAAACACTTCGGTGGGCATACCGTTCTTGACGGCATCTCCTTTTCTGTGAATTCGCGGGAGCGGGTGGCTCTGGTTGGGGCCAACGGATCCGGCAAGACGACTCTCTTTCGCATTATTGGTGGCATGGAGACCGCCGATGGTGGCCAAGTCGTTCTCGGACCAGGGGCCCAGATCGGTTACTTGGGTCAAGAGGGCCAGCTCGCGGCGGGTCAGTCGCTCTACCAGGAGATGAAGAACGTCTTCAGTCACGTGGATGAACTCGAGCGAACACTGCGTACGATGGAGTCGCAGATGGCCGACCTGCAGGGCGAAGAGTTGGCCCGCCTCATGGACGACTATTCACGAGTTCAGGCGCGCTACGACCACGCTGAGCCAGCGACCATCGACGCCCGAATCTACAAAGTGACGGGGGGACTCGGGTTCTCGACGTCTGATCTGCAGAAGGATTGTGGCCTCTTTAGCGGGGGGTGGCAGATGCGAGGGGCCATGGCGCGATTGCTGCTTCGAGCTCCGGATTGTCTGCTCTTGGACGAACCGACGAACCACTTGGACCTCGAGGCTATGGAGTGGCTGGAAGACTATCTCCTGAGCTATTCTGGCGCGATATTGATGGTCAGTCACGACAGGGTCTTTCTGGACAAAGTGTCTCAGCGCACCTTGGAGCTTCGCAGTGGTGATCTCGAGGAGTATGCGGGTAACTATAGCTTCTACCTCGAGGAGGCGGAAAGACGCTATGAGCTTCGCCTTCAGCGCTATAAGAACCAGCAGAAGAAGCTGGAGCAAGAGCGCCGCTTTATAGAGCGCTTTCGCTACAAGGCAACTCTTTCCAGTAGGGTCAAGAGTCGTGAGAAGATGCTGCAGAAGCGAGATCTAGAAGAGCTTCCTGAACAGCAAAAGAAGTCTGTTCGGATGAGTTTTCAGGGGGCTCAGAGTTCGGGGTCTCAAGTCCTCAAGGTGAAGGGGTTGAGCAAGGCCTACGGCGACAATCGGCTGTTTCAGGACCTCTCCTTCAATATTGAGCGGGGCGACCGTTTGGCCTTGGTTGGAGCTAACGGTTCCGGCAAGACGACCCTTTTGAAGATCTTGGCCGAGGCCGAGCAGGCCGACGAGGGGCGAGTGCGTTTCGACGAATTCTCCGAGATGGTCTACTTTGCTCAGCATCAGGCAGAGGCTCTGGACCCGACCAAGAACGTCTTGGAAGAGGTTGAGTTTGTGGCTCCTACTTCGGTCACTCAGACGGAGGTTCGAACGCTGTTGGGCTGCTTTCTCTTCACTGGAGACGATGTCTTCAAGCCGGTGAGTGTCCTCAGCGGTGGAGAGAAGAGTCGAGTCGCTCTCACCAAATGCGTCTTGATGCCGAGCAACGTGCTGCTGCTCGATGAGCCGACCAACCATCTCGACATCGAGTCGAGGGAGGCTCTTCAGGACGCTCTGGACCTCTATGAGGGAACCATTATCTTCGTGACGCACGACCGGGCCCTGATGAATCATCTCGCCAACAAAGTTTTGGATCTATCGGCCTCGGAACACCGGCTCTTTGACGGAACCTTTGAGGAGTATCGGCGCAAGAAGAGTCAGGAAGCTCTCAGGGTTCAGAGTCAGCTCAAGGCTGCTCCAAGCAAGAAGGCTTCAACCCGTGCCGCCGTCAAGGCTTTTTCGCCGAAGCCGGATAAGGCCAAGCGAACGCCATGGAAGCTTGAGGCTTTGGAAAAGAAGATCTTCTCCTTGGAAGAGTCGCTCGAAGAGTTGACCCAAGCGATGGCCGATCCAGAGTTGTACTCGAATCCTCAGGAACAACGAATTCTGGGCGAGAAATACCAGAAGACGAAGTCGGAATGCGATGAGCTGACCGCGATCTGGGAAGAGATGGCCTAGAGGGTGTCGTTTGGCCGCGCTCGGCTGGCGCTTGAGAGGTAACTCGGGACTGTCTTCTCGCGGTCCCGTCTCGTCTCTTACCTGACGGACGCCCCGGCTAGACTCAGGAGGGCGAGCTCGCCGGATGTGAGCTCGCTTTTTTGTTGACTGGAAACGCGCGGTGCGGGAGGCTCTGGAGCTTGGCTCGGCGAGCGTCGGCCCTCGGATAGAGTTGTCTTGGGTGACTTGGCCGTGGTTTGGCGGTAGTAGTTAAGCGCAGCTTTCATCATCTTCGTTTGCCTCCTCAAGGTTTCTCTACTTCCAGATTAAGGCTTGGCAGAGAGGAGCGATAGGACCGCTTATGACAATTGTGCAACAAAAATGAATGAAGTGTGAACAGTTGTTTCCGTCGCTTGAACAAGACCCGGTCCCTGGACAATAAAAGAGATGCGACTTCACCCGCATTGGGTGTGAAGTCGCATCTCTCTTGAGGGGAGGGAAAAGCGAGAGCCTGCTATTTTAGAAAGGCTTCAGCTTTCTTGGTCCACACATCCGGTCCGCCGGCATCGTAGCCGTAGCGGCCCAACACGTCGCCTTTGGCGTTAGAGAAGATGATGGTGGGGAATCCTTCGATGGCGTACTTTTGAGCAAGCTTCTTGTTCTTGGCCTTTTCGGCTTCTGGTTGGGGTTTGCTTCGAGGAAAGTCGAGTTCGAGGAGAACAACTTTCTCGTTGGCCCATTTTTTGAAGCTCGGGGTGTCAAAAACTTCTTTCTTGAGTTTGATACACCATCCACACCAGTCGCTACCGGTGAAGTCGATGAGGATGGGCTTCCCCGTTTTTTTGGACTCGGCGGAGGCTTTGTCCCAGTCGGTGTACCAGCCAGAGTCTGCCAAGGCACCTCCGGTGAAGAGGAATACGGCCATCAGGGCCGTGAGTAATGATTTAACTTTCATGGGTCGGTGTCAGTCCTTTCTTGGTGACCTTTTGTCCCCCTAGAAAAGGCGAACACTGTAGCAAACCTGCTCTGGGGCAAAAAGTTCCCTCATCTGAGGAGTGTCTTGTGCTTGGACAGGGCCAAGACTTTAACAGAATGTTACAATGCTTGATTTTGGGGCGTTTTCGCAAAAATCATGATAACCTCATAGTAATATGATGTCGTCGCGCGCTTTTACATTGGTCGAGGTTCTCGTTTCGATAACCTTGATCGCCATAGCCCTCTTGGGAGTGATGGGTTCGATTGCGTACGGCACAAAACACTCCAGTTCTGGAGCGGAACTTTCCAGCGCGACGCACTTGGGGCGCTCCCTGCTGAGTTACATACAGGAGACCACTCTGATCGACACCGCAGACGTTGGCGAACCTTGGCCTACGGAAGAGAGTGGTCTCAACGACCCACCGAACGCTTTTCGCCAGCTCGACGACCCGCCCTTTGGTGGATTGAGATTTGAGCCGCTTCATCTGGAGAAGTTTCGCAGGAGGATTCAGAGTCAACGGGTCACCGATGAGCCCTTGAACTATCGCTACAAGCTCGCCCGGGTGAAGGTCTCGATTTTTTGGACCGGCAAGCAGGGCGAGAGAAGCGTGGATATCACGGGATTGGTCACGATCTCTCGTGGTTAGGGTTTGGACGGCTCAATCTGGACCGAGTCGGGCTGGGTTTTCCATTTTGGAACTGCTCGTTGTCGGGGTCATCTTTGCTTTGATCATGGCGATCACTTCCGCTCTGTACTTTCGCGGAAGGGATGCTCTCGAGCTGTCGAGCGATAAGATCGATACAGCCGGCCGCGCCCGAAGGACTATGGACATTTTGACGCCGCTGGTGGCCTCAGCGATCGAAGTGGGCGGCTTTGAGGCCCTGGAATTGAACGACCCAACGCCGCTCGTGCTCACGGATGCCTGCCACCTCGATGTGACCACCAGAGAGAACCTTATGCACCCCGACTACACGCCCACGGACCTGTTTGATGCCCGGGGGCCCTACTACCGATATCGTGTTGCCTATGAGCCTGAGTCCAAAGAGTTGAGACAGTATGCTCTCAAGTTG
>CAZVVF010000170.1:0-7561 GCA_964630575.1 uncultured Burkholderiales bacterium
CCATTCTCTGTACCGGTGCTGTGAGCTTGCCCTACGGGTCGTACTCTGCGACCACACTCGATGACCTGACTCGTTGGGTCGGGACCGAAGCGGGAGTCGCGACTCTCACCGACGCGGCGGACACGATGGCTCCTATCTTCACAAACGTTGTGCCCAATCTGGCCAAGATCGCCGGACCCTTCCATATGCGCAAGGTCTACTTCGCCGAGTTTGCCGCGACCTTCGTATTGGTGACGGTCCCTACGCCGATCGGTATCGTGCCAGTCCCGGCACCGACTTTCTTACCTCGAAAAAATTCCTTGGTCCCGGTCTTTAAGGGCCTGACCTATCTCTACACTCCGATGATGAACTGGAATCTCGGCGAGAATCTCTACACCCACGCCGACTGGTGGGTCTTTGGTGATGGGGCTGTTCCAGTTCTTCCCAAGATCGACCCGATTCGAGCCGCTCGCGGTTTGCAAGGGTTGAACCTGAGCCGTGTGAAGGTGGCCATCGACTGGGAATCGGAACTCGAGTCTCAATCCACCAACATCATTGAGAAGGTGGTGGAGAAAGTCTTTGTAGACATCATCCAAAAGATCGGATTGAAGATCGCCGCCTCGGCGATTCCCTATGGTGGCGCTATATTGGTCGATACCCTCTTGGACGAACTCCTCAGTGCCCTCGAACTGGAAGAAACCTCCATGGCAGACCTCGTGTCCGATCTTGCGAAGCGGGCCTTGGAGCCTTTTGAGACGGCCATGAAGTCTGTCTTGAGTCAACTCGAAGCCCAGATCAAAGACGGCATCAACGACGGATTGCTGCGTGAACTCTCGGGGGTTCTTATCTACGCCGATACCATCGATGTTGGTTACCAGAGTGGGGGAGCATCGACGGAAGCGATGGTGACCTCGGGGATGTTTGTGGCCAAGAACGGTGTCCGAATGAACTGCCGTACAACGGTGGGTACCGTTTGCTCTATGGAGGGCCACGTGGATCTGAAGAGACTGCTCTACGTGCCCTACTTCAGTCGGGCTTCTCTCTACAAGCCCAAGGATGTCGTGGCCAACGATTTCGTGACGCGGGGGGTCAGTGCGCTCTACGGTGAGGAGTTCGATAGTCAGTCGGTCGTCGATGTCGGCACGGGGGCCAAGGCCATCACGGCCCAAGGCTGGGACCGATGAGGCGGTCGGCTTTCTCCCTTGTGGAACTGGTGATCGCTTGCGCCTTGATTCTGTTTGGGCTGCTGGTCTTCTTCTCGGTGTTTTCCTCGAACTCCAAGCACTCCACTCAGTCTCGCAATCGTACAGTGGCCCATCTTTTGGCCACCAATTTGATCGAAGAGGTGGAGGCGCACAGCTATGGTGCGCCCCAACCTCGCTCCTGGAGCGATGAAACGGAGCTGCCGGCCGAGTTGTGGATACAAGGCAAGCCCCAACAGCTCAAGTTTCAAAAGAAGGTGGAGTTCGAGAACGGGAGCTTTGTAGGTCAGACGGCAGACAACAGCGATCTGGTGAGGATCACAATCAGCTGGCGAGAGGGTGTCGGCGGGGACCAAGATGTTGGGACCACCGCTGCCGGAAGCGATGACAACAAAGAACTGAAGGTTGAAATACCAGTATGGAGATAACGACTTCCAAGCCCGAGAAGCGAGGCTTTACACTGGTGGAGCTGGTGGTCTACTTCGGTCTCTCAGCGGTTGTGCTACTCATCGTTGTCAGTATCTTCAGGATCGCCAATCAAAGCCAGCAAGCGACCTATTCCTCGTATTTGGTGAGCGGCCGAACGTATTCGGCACTGACCATCCTTCGTCGAGACCTCCAGAACACGGCCTTGAGCGCCATCACAGCTTACCCCAACAAAACGAACTCGACTGAGGCTCCAGGGATGTCTTGCCCCTCGCCCTTCGGTTTTGACGGCAAAGAGCAGGGCGAACTCCAGATCAGCTCCTACGGAGCGCCGGAGTGGCAGAAGATGATCTTCTACACCGTCTCCAAGCAAGGCACCAAGGTTGGCGGTTTGACCCGATGGGGCAAGAAGCTCAAGTCTGATGACTTTCTCCCTGCTCTGGGAACGGTGCTCCCCTCTAACCCGGAAGGCGACGACGGTCGGGGACTTCTAGAAGATGTTCTCTTGCCCAACAAGACTGTCGATGGAGTGGGGGGCGAGGGAGGCTTTCAATCGGGACCCGGTGGTGGATTCGAGGTTCAGTTCGTGCGACGCGCAGGTGGTGAGGGTGGTGAAGAGTCCCTCTCCTCGGAGAATCCGCGGACTCAAGATGCGGCTGGAAACACACGCTTGGTTCAGGTGACCCTCAAGATCTTGCGGGACGAAAAGTCGAGTCGTCCGAGTCTCTATATTCTCAAGCTGCGCGCTTGTCCGCGCTATTAGACGAAGCAGTGAGAGCCAAGGCTGCAGGCTGTTGTTCGGCCGGGTTGTAGACCTGCGATCTTTCGCGTTCACGATCTTATCGCAGGCGAACTGGTCCCGATTTTGTCACCTGTGCTTTAGTGCTCTGCCGAATCGGGAGAATACTCCTCGTAGGCCTGGGCCCACTCTTCGAGCTGTTCTGGGTCGAGGGTATCCATGGTCTCTTGGAAGACGAGCAGGCCGGTCTTTTCGAAGGCATAGATGTAGGCGGGGTCTGCGTCGTTGTCGCGCATGGCCTGGATCATTTTTTGGCGAGTGGCAAGCTCGTGCTCTCGAACGCGCTCCTGAAACTTCCGGCGCGCCAACACCTCGATCTGTTCTTCAGCTACTGACTTTTCTGAATTGTTATCACTCATGCAGGCAGTCTACCCAGTTTGAACGGCTTTACTCCCCACCTTGGGCTCCGAACCACCTAGCGCTCACTCGACATGGGGCATAGGGGTGCCACGAAAAAAGGCGCACGAGTGTGTACTCGTGCGCCTTTAGGGATTGAGACTTCGAACTTAGGGCGTTGCCACGAAGTTACCCGTGATGAGGCCCGAGGTGCTGAAAGTTCCTACAGCAGGATTGTTTTCGATCTCGGAGTTCGGTCCCACCGAGTTGAAGGTGAAATCGATGGTGATGCTGTTGTCATTGAGGTCGGTGATGATGGCTTGTCCCGTAGTGCTCGGGGTGAGGCTCCATCCTTCGGTTACGTTGACTCCTTCGGACTCAGACAGAGCAATGACGACTCCGTCGCCGTCTGCGCTCGAGGCCAGAGGATAGGTTTGACCAACAACGAGTTCGTTTCCGTCAGCGGCAACGATCGTGATAGCGAGCGATCTCACAATGGCGGATTGACCGACAATTTGAGTTTCGCTGAGCAGAACGGTGGCAGATTTCTTACCGTTGACACCTTCTCCTACAGCACCGCTGATGAGCGAAGAACCGGTGACGGGTGGGTTCACGCCGTTGTAGCTTCCGTCGGGTTGGAAGAGGAAGTTGGCCAGCGTTCCGCCTGAGATGAGGCGTCCCTCATTGCCGCTGGCTGGTGGATTGGGTTGTCCTTGGCTAGCGGCCTGAAGGACACCCTGGAAGGTTTGTCCGTTGATGGTGAACTGATAGTTCGCTTGGTTGGTACCGGTGGGGATGGTCCCGACGATGGTGAAGGGTCCGACATTGGGAACGCTGCCGGTAAGGCTGAAGGCACCGGTCGTGAGATTCACCTGACCGGAGACTGCATAGGTGCCAGCGGAGATGTCGATGGTCTGAGGTGAAACAGCGCCGGCAACAAAGTTACCGCTGCCGAGGCCGTTGCTGTCGACGGTGAAGTCCAGAGTTCCGGTCTGGCCGTTGCTCAGGTTATTGGCGCCGAGATATTGACCGGTGAAGCCGGCGTTTCCGCCCCCGTTCCCACCGTTGTTGCCGTTGATGACGAAATCGTCGCTGCTGCTACCGCAAGCAACCGTAAAGACGGTGACGAGGGTGATGAGAAGGCTTGTCGCAAGAGTGCGCGACGCACTTTTAATTCGTAGCATGTGTTTCTCCATAAAAGATTCAGGCCGCATTATATGGCTTTTGTAGAAAGAGGTAAAGCTGTTTTCGAGGCCTTTTTTTAACCGAAAAGAGAGCCGGTCAAGCCGACTCCCTTTTCGATTGTATCGGTGAGACTAGAACTAGTCTGCGAGAACTTTCACGTTGTCAACCATCATTCCGCTTGAGCTACGGCCTTCGCGGGACTGAACGTCGAAGCGTACTTGAACTGACTTGCCGTCGTAGGCTGAGAGGTCGATTCCTTGCTCGGCCCAGTCGGAGCGTCGCTGAAGGCTGCCAGCGGTGTTCCAGGTTTCTCCACCATCGGAAGAGACTTGTACCGAAGCGCTTTCACCCCAGCTCAAGGAGGTCTTGGAGTCGAACTTCAGATAAGCGTTGGACTTGTCTGAGAGGTCGATGGCACCAGAAGTGATAGACGAGGCTCCTTTGGAACCGCCCTCACCGGAAGCTGAGCTGAAAACCTTACCGCGTCCTTCAACATCGACTGTCTTGAAGTCACCAGAGGCGGTGAAGCCGTTGCTTTGACCGTCGAAGGTCTCAGCGAAAGCCACAGCAGCGCTAGGGATGCTGGCCACGGCGTTGCGAACTTCGGACTTGTTCCCTACGTTGTCGATAGAGCGCATGGCGAAGTGGACAACACTCGGCTCTTCAGAGGGGGCACCACCGAAGTTTATCGACTGAAGGTCACCCACGGCATCGGCCCCGGCCATTGTGAAAGCGGTTGCTTTGGCAAAGTTGTCGGCGGTGATAGGCTCGTTGCTCATTCTGACCTCTACGGTTTGAGCAGGGCCGTTGGCCCATTTGTCGTCGCCGACAGAGGTCCACGAGAGGGTACCACCACGGCTAGACATGTTGCTGGCTTTGAAGTCGTTGGGAGCGCCCGGTGCTACAGTGTCGTTCTCCAAAGAGGAGGCGAAGTTCACACGGCCGTCCGATACAGAGATGTCGGTGAGGGCCGCTACGCGGTCTGAACCGTAGATCAAGCGGTCTTTGATTTCAGCGTTGCTGGCATCGGGGTACTGTGACTTGAGAAGTCCTGCGCCACCGGAAACGTGAGGGGTAGCCATCGAGGTACCGGAGTAAGACGCGTATCCACCACCGTTGATGGTCGAGTAGATGTCTTTTCCGGGTGCTGCGACGTCAACTTTGGTAGCCCCCCACTGCGAGAAGCTCGCTCTCTCGTCGTTGTGAGTGGTGGCCGCGACCGCTACGATGTTGTCCAGGTCGTAGTTGGAAGGGAAGTTGTCGCGCTTGTCATTGTCGTAGTTGGAGTTACCAGCAGCGATAATGTGCAGAGCGGGACTGGCTGCGAAAGCGCCTTTGATGGCTTCAGAAGCTGCTCCGCCGCCCCAACTGTTGGAGGTGATATCCGCACCCATTTGGGTGGCGTAGTTGATACCCTTTACGATGTCAGCAGCAGAGGTGCGGCCAGAGTCAGAGAAGATTTTGACACCCATCAGGCGGGCGTCTTGCATCACGCCTGTGACACCGATTCCGTTGTTACCAACACCGGCGATGGTACCGGAACAGTGAGTTCCGTGGGAGTGTCCGTCCATGGGGTCTCCAGAGTTTCCGCCGGGGTAGTAACCGTGAACGTCATCGATAACGCCGTTGTTGTCATTGTCGATTCCGTCGCCAGCGATCTCGCCTGGGTTGGTCCAGATGTTCGCTGCGAGGTCGGGATGGGTGTAGTCGATCCCGGTGTCGATAACAGCGATCAGAGGACCGTTGACGGAACCGTCGCCGGTTTGAATGGACCAAGCTTCTTTGGCAGAAACGTGCGCGCCAGGTTTCCCGCCGGTTTGACCGGTGTTGTTGAGACCCCAGAGTTTAGGGTTGAGGTCGTTCGGATTCGTGGGGTCAGCGGGTTGAGGGTCTTCACCGGGAATCGGTGCGTCGAGGGTGATGACGAGGTTGGGCTCAGCGTACTGAACTCGGCTGTCGTCCTGCATCGCTGCGACGGCTTCCGAGTAGTCGATTCCAGCAGGGAGCTTGATGCGGAGGAGGTCTCCACCGACGGATTTGAAGACACTGTCTGGGAGGTTGAGTTTCTCGATAACCTTTCCGCCATACTCGCTGGCGAAATTGCTCATCAGGCCGGCTTCCATTCCACCGTTGAGCTGAACCAGCATCTCACCAGGCACGACTTCTTGTCCTTCGTACTTCGCGGCAACAGCTTCGGCAGCGGCGGTCGAAACGTTGGCGATGCGAGCGGGGACTGAGGAGAGTGAAGAGCTCTCAGAAGGGCCAGCAGCAGGGGCGGCAGCTTCAGCAGGGGCAGCCGCAGCCGCTGGGGCTTTGGGGCGGGCGGCCTGCGATTTAAGGATGGAGCGGTTAATATTGATTTGCATTTAAAGGTTACTCTCTTTCGAATATATGAGCGGATGAATTTCAATCTGTTAAGTCTAAGATACTAGGAGGTGCAGCCTAGTATGGGTCTACCATGTTAACGGGTGGACACAACCAAAAACGTTCCAGAAAAAAAGCCGCCCAAGCTCAAAGCCCTACAACCTCTAAGCGGACTCCTCCAACTTGGCCAACCTCTCGGTGAGGTCGGCGACCTGCAGTTCCAATTCAGCCACCCGTTCTTTGAGGCGAGATCCACTCTCTGTTGGAGTTGGAGCCTCGGTCGCTAGGGATTCGAGGTCGATGGGGCCGCACAGCGTGTGCGCGTACCTGGCCTCGCGTCGGCCCGGCTGAAGCGGTAGCTTGACGATGAGCGGCTCGCTGCGGCCGGAGGCCATGCTCTCAATCACCTTCTCTAGGACTTCGAGATCGGGGAAATCGATCATGCGGGTCGT
Organism: uncultured Burkholderiales bacterium; assembly: GCA_964630575.1. GTDB lineage: Bacteria > Vulcanimicrobiota > Xenobia > Xenobiales > JADMJV01 > JAEXNA01. The sequence goes on from CAZVVF010000170.1 coordinate 6,744, forward strand.
GCGCTGGCGCAGTTCGCCTGGGGTTTGGGGGCCTCGCAGAAGAAGTTCGGCAAGGACCGCAGCCTGTTTGTCGTTCAGGCCGAGCTTCTCGGTGAGCTTTTCGTCGAATTTGGCTGTTCGTGAGCCGCTCTTTGAGAGGCGTATGGACAACCCCTGATTGCGTGTGTCGACCATCGCTTGATTCACGATGTGCTGGTCGTACTTCACGACAGGGTGACGATTGGAAGATTGATTGCAAGCAGCGACCAAGGAGTTCAAGGTCAGAGGGTAATTGCCCGGAGTACTGAGTCGTTTCTCTATGAGACAACCGAGCGCTCGGGCTTCGCTAGGATTGAGTCTGATCATCATGAGGCCATAATTGGGAACAGGGGCTCTTTCATCCTCTCAAAAGATGGGCTCTGAAAGCGAACAACGGCGGCGTGTGGCAGCCGTGCCACACGCCGCCGTTGTTCAAGCGATCGCGTTATCTGTAGCGAAGGTTAGGCGTTCGCTGCGCTCTGTTCTTGAGGAGCGGAGCTCTGAGCGATCACCTCGTCAATGAACACCTTACCAGCGCGGGTGGCTTGGCCTACGATTCCCGGAAGTTCGGATTCGCGGGGGTGGAAGCTGTCGCCGATCTCCATGGTGATGGAGAAGAGGCCGTTGGCGTGGTGAATGTCGTGGGAACCTCCGGTGGTGGGATAGAGGCTCACGCTCTGAATCAAGCGGTACTTCTCATCTCCAATAGCATCGTTCATCTTGGTTCCAACAGCGCGATACTGGTCAACGTTGTCGACCTCGCCACGCTCGTTGCCCCAAGGGTAGAGAATCATACCACC
>CAZVVF010000171.1:0-7558 GCA_964630575.1 uncultured Burkholderiales bacterium
GACCAGCGAGCATCACGTCGAGCATGATCAGGTCGAAGGTCTCGGTCTTCCCGGTCTCCAGGGCTGTTGTGCCATCGTAGCGGGAGGTCACCTCGTGACCTGCCTCGGTTATGGCTTGGCTAAGAAAGCGAGCCACGCTGTCTTCGTCTTCGACTATGAGAATTTTGGCCATCGTACAAGCCCGTTTCGTCGATCGCTGCCCATTCCCCGGCCCGAGATTCTGTGAATCTCATTAGAGACCAGCGAGAGCCTTCGGCAAGTCCGAAGCCATCTCTCAGATCTCTGGAGGCCCACGAGGTGCCCCACGACCCGAGGGTCAACCTCATTCTAGTGGCCTGGCCAATCCCGTCTGCCCTGTCGCCAGCAGCAACTGAGCCTGAGCGACCGCCAGGTCATAGCGAGCCTGCATCCGGTTGAGGCGCGCCCTCGAGACGGCTTTCAGAGCGTCGAGGGTCTCCAGATAGAGAGAGCGACCTACTCTCTGGCGAACCCGAGCAACGCGAAGGTCTTCGGTGGCCTGAACCACCTCCCGTTCGGACAGTCGATAGTTCGCCGAAGCCGACTCCCAACGGCTGCGAGCATCGACAACCTGACGCGTGACCTGCAGCTTCGCCTGCCGAAGCCTCAACTCTCGAGTGGACTTCTCGGCCTTCTGGCGACGAACCTGAGACTTGCGCTCCCCACCATCAAGGATGGGAATCGCCACCGACAAGCCCGCTGAATAGCCTCCCTCATAGCCGCCGGGACTCCCGCTCAAGAGACTCCGCGAGAGGGCTGAATACTGAGCCCCTAGGTAGACTTGAGGCTTGTAGGCCGCCTCCGCCTCGCGAACGCGAAAGAGAGCCTCATCCACACCGTGTTTGGCCGCCAAAAGCTCTGGTCGGTCACTGATGGCAAGAGCGATGTCTTGGTCGAGGTCAGCTGTGTGAGTCAGCTCCGTGAGACCTTGGTTCAGTTCAAAATGTGACTTCATTGAGACCGCCAGCACTTCTTTGAGGGCGGTCTCGGACTCCTTGAGCGCGGCTATCGATTCATGGTAGCGCTGCTCGGCGTTGGCCACCTCTGCCTGGCTTCGATAAACCACGAAGGGCGCTATCTGTCCCTCTTTGAGCTGAGCCTGGAAAAGGCGCAGGGCCTCCTTTTGAGCGCGAACATTCCATTGGGCAAGCAACACTCTTTCTTGCGCCAACTCCACGCCGTAGTAGGCCACGCGTACTTTGTAGAGGATCTGTTGCAGAGTGGTCGCCACCGACGAAATGGCCCCTTGCTCACTCGCCTTTGCCGCCGCTAGTCGGGCCTCCAGCAGCCCACCACGGAACATGGGCTACATCAGATTGGCCCTCATCACCACAGCCTGTTCACCGGGAGCGGCGAGCATGAGAGAAGGCGTGATGGTAGGGGCCGCCCCCCACATCGTGGGCTGATCGCTCCACAGCAGGTAGCCTCCCACAGAAGCCTTGATCCGACCCTCTGAGGCAGCCCGCAAGACATCGGCTTGGGAGGCCTCGAGTTCAGCCTTTGAGATCTGCAGCAGCAAGTTCTGCTCCAAGGCTACCTGCAGCGCGTCTTCGAGGCTCAACGCGCCCCTCCATATCGGAAAACCAGCCGGCCCCACCCCTTCCTGAACCAGGGTTGGCGCAAGCCTCGTGTTCACCGGAGTCTCCATCGAGAGCGGGTCAACGCTCTGAGCTCGAGCGGGTTGACTCAAGGGAGCCAGCAGCAACAGGGACAGTCCTAGAGTGGTCATCGATCGGCTCGGTTTGCGAATCCGCTTGAATAGGCCCGACAACCACTGTTCGAGATCGTCCACCAGCGTGTAGAGAACCGGTACAGCCAACAATGTGAGCACAGTCGAGAAGCCGAGACCTCCCAGAACCACAACGGCCAACGGTGAGTAAGCATCCATTCCAGTCTTTGGAAAGAGTGCCACCGGAGCCATCACCACCATGGTCACCAAGACCGTCATGAGGATCGGAGGCAGACGAACTGGACCGGAACGGGCCACCGCCTCGTTTCGCTCGACTCCCTCTCTGCGGAGCTGAAGGATGTGGTCCACAAGCAGGATCGAGGCGGTCACGTCCATTCCGTTCAAGACCACGATACCCAGGATAGAAACCGTAGAAAAGGTCTGCCCCGCCAGGTACAGCCCGACCATAACCCCGACCGCCTCTAGCGGTATGGCAGCCATCATGGTCAGAGGCTGGGTGAGCGAATGAAACTGCATCACCAAGGACAGATAGATAAAGAGTAGAGCCAGCAGCATGCCCCACAAAAGTCGAGAGAAGGAATCCATCATTTGCGTCATATCGCCGCGCTGCTCCATGCCGTAGCCGGGCGGGTAGGGCAACTGCATGAGACTGTCCATCATGACATCCATGGTTAACTGCATCGAACCCGGCCCACCTTGGCGGTAGTATCCCAGGACCGAATTCACCCGCCGCAAACCATCGCGCTGGATCACAGACGGAGCTCTGTGAACCGACACTTTGGCTAGTGACTTCAGAGGGACACCGGTTCCGTCGGGGGCGGTGATGACCACGTTCTCCAGGTCGGAGATGTCCTTTCGCTGGGACTCTTCATAGCGGATAAGGATGGTCGATTTTCGCACCTGAGGGGGGTTGAAAAACTCCCGAGTCATCCCCCCATTGAGGGCGTAGTAGGCTTGCTCGGCGACCTGCGACGGCGTCAGCGAAAGCTCTGCAGCACGGCGCTGATCGACTTCGATCCGCAGCTCCTTTAGGTCAAGCGACCAGGCCGTTGAGGGCTGGTAAATATCCGGATAGTCCCGCTCCATGATCTTCAAGGTCTGCTCCGAGAGCCAAGAGAGTCTCTCAAGATCGGGTCCATAGATGAGCAGCTCAATAGGCGCCATGGAGGAGGCCATGACGTCTGAGCCCATCTCCTTGATAGAGAGCCTGCGCACGTTTGGGATGCTGCCCAATGCTCGGGATTCGACCTCGTCTATGACCTCCCAAATGCTACGGTCTCTGTCCTCCTTGTCAGAGAAGGTCAGCATGGCGTTGACGGTGTTGACCCCTCCTGTGGCGTAGCCGTTGAAGTAGGTGCCACCCGGTTCGGAGCCGACTCGGAGCGAGACTTTCTTGATCTCAGGCTCATCGAGAAGAATCTTCTCCAACCGTTTGGCCATGTCAGCGGTCTGAGCGAATGAGGTACCCGGTCGCGCTTCCATCACAGCGTATCCCTGGCCGACGTCGGCCAGGGGCATCATTTCGTAACCGATGAGAGGGAAGAGGGCAAAGGCGGTATAGATAGCCACCCCTGCCACGGCCATGACAAAGCCACGATGACCCAGGGCCCATTTGAGCAGGCGTCCATAGGCCCGCTCCGTCCCCTCCAGAAAGCCGAACCAGGGGCGCAGAAAACGCGGTTTCTCACCCGGTGTGTAGCCTCGATAGGCGAGCGAAGCCAGCAGAGGGGTCAGCGTTAAGGCCACGCCCAGCGAGGCGACCAGACAAAACAGAAAGGGCCAGACGATACCCTCGAACATATCTTGGGTCAACCCGCCGGTGAAGGTCAGTGGAAGCATGGCGAGACAGATCATGACGGTGGCCGCGATCACCGATCGTCGCACCTCGGTACAACCATCAATAGCGGCCTGCCGTGCCGACTTACCGAGACTGAGATGGTGACTCACCGAGTGGATGTCGATGATGGAGTCATCGACCAAACGCCCAATGGCCAGCAAGAGCCCGATCAGGGTCGAGGAGTTCAACGACAATCCGCTGGGGACGAAGAGCAATATCGCCACAGCCAAACTCGTGGGGATGGTCACCAAGGCGATCAGCGTCCCACGCCAGTCTCCCAAAAAGAGAAAGATCACAAGACCCGTGAGGACGACCCCTACCACCAACTCATGAAACATGTTGAGTTTGATGATGTTGACGAAGTGGGCGTTGTCGTAGGCTTCCTCAAATCTGAGGGTGGGGAACTCCTTCTGGATGTTGGCCAGTTCTTGGCGGACAGAATCGATGGTCTCCGGTGAGGAAGCCCCTGGGCGTTGAATAATGTTGAGTTCGATGGCTTCGTGGCCATTGAAGCGGTAGAAGCTCCTGCGCTCCTGAAAGGTATCTTGGGCTTGAGCCACATCGCGGAGATAAACAGGTCGGCCTTGGTAGCTTCCGATCACAGTGTCGCGCAGTTCGAGACCATCGGTGGCCCGGCCAGCCAGGCGCACGATCATCTCCGACTCCATCCAAGTCAAGGTCCCGGCTGAACGGTCTACGTTGGCACCATCGAGAGCTCTCCGCAGGTCGAGGATCGAGAGCTTATAAGCGGCCAGACGGTCGCGGTCGACCACCACCTGAGCTTGCCGCTTGTAGCCGCCAAAGGCGTACACAGACTCCACATTCTGAGCCCTCTTCAATCGTCTGACCAAAGCGTTGTCGGCGAACTCACGGAGCTTGATAGGGTCCCACTCCGGTGCCGAGAGAGCGATTTTTAGAACCGGAAGGTTGAGCGGGTCGATGGGCAGGATGCGAGGGGGCTTGAGGTTGGCAGGATCGTAGGGAAGATCGGCTTGAGTGGCGCTCATAAGATTCTGAACGTCGGACAGAGCCTTTTTCATATCGTAGCGGTAGTCAAACTCCAAGGACACAATCGAAGAGCCCTGAGTCGAGGAAGAGCGGATAAAGCGCACTCCGCTGATATCCACCATGCGCTCCTCGATGGGCTTGGAAATGTAGGTTTCAACGTCTTCGGCCGACATGCCCGGAGCCTGAGTGATGATACCCACCATAGGACTCTCGATGTAGGGCATCATGCGCGTCGCGATGAGACCGTTGAGGGCCAAGATGGCTGCCAGCATCAGGCCCAAATAGAGAGCCACCACGGCGAACGGATTGTCTACAGACCAGCGGATAATCCTCATAGTTGGCCCCCACCGTGCATCCTGGCCTGGTCAGGCGAACCCTCTGAAGCGGGCTCCTGGGCGTCTTTCTCGGGAAGCAAGAGGTTCTTGTAGATTCCCTTTCCGTAGCTCGCTTCAACGATGGGACTACCATCAACAAGGTTCTCGTGCCCTGCCACCACGACTCGGTCCCCTTCAGAGAGCCCATCGAGGATCTCCAATCGGGATGCCTCTTCGGCTCCCGTGCGCACGGCTCGACGAACCGCCACGAGTTGACCGGCCCGAGGCACGGCGAGCCAAACGGTGTCCTCTTCAAAATAAGGGACCAGGGCTTCTCGCGGGAGCCAGAGGACATCGTTCTCGGTGCGCAGAGCGAAATCTCCAACGACATAGGACCCCGGTAGCAGGGCATCCCCATCCGGGTTGTCCACCACCGCTTCCACGATACCCGTACGAGAGCGTGCATCCACGGAGTGAAACAGAGAACTCACCTCGGCCTGAAAAGGCCGTCTCAGGGCGAGGGATGTCACCGTAATGGGCGTCCCTTTTGCGATGTAGCGAAGGTCCTCCTGAGCCACTGTGAACTGAAGTCGAACCCGCTCCATCTGAGCGATTCTTAGCAGTCCCATACCCGGGCGCACCAAAACTCCAGGATCTGTGATCCTCTCGGTGACCACTCCCGAAATATTCGAGCGCAGCACCGTGTAGTCAGCCACCGTGCTCTTCACCGCAGCGTCCAACTCCGCCACCCGCTCTCGGGCACGACTCTCGGCCAGGCCAGCCTCAAAAGCCGAGACCTGGCGGCGGCTCTCGGCCAGCGCCGCACGTTTGGCTCGCACCTCGGCCTGAGACCTTTCAAACCCCACCAGGGAGTGATGGTGCACGGCCTTAGCGGTCGCGTAGCGGGCTTCTTTCTCATCCAACTCTTGCTGGGACACAGCCTCGGCCAAGAAAAGCTCCTTCTCACGGTCGAGGACGCCCTTCCAGTAGTCCAGATCAGCTTGCGTGCGTTCTATCTCCACGCGCTCTCTCTCTGAACTCTTTTGCGCCGCTTCGAGTTCAGCCTGAGCCATCTCAACCCTAGCTCTGGTGGCCTCGGCCTCGGCGTCGGCCCTAGCGGTTCGCGAATTGGCGGCCTGGACGTTAGCCTGGGCCCGAGCCTGGAGCAAACTCAACTCGTTGCTGTCCAAACGCCCGACCACTTGTCCGGCGGCAACGCGATCGCCTGGATAGAGAGGAAGCTCCAAAAGGTAGCCCTCCACTCGCGGGTAGATCGTCTCATCCAAGAACGGCTTCACCGTTCCGGTGTAGTTGACAGTCATAGCCACGGTGCCCGTTTCCACGCTCGCAATAGCGACCGGAACGGGAGCTTGCATGTCAGAAATGTTCATTCCCATATCGGCCGCGGCCATATCCATGGCCATGCCCATGCTCTTGTCTTTTGGGCGCCGGCTGTTGGCGTAGCGGGTCAGAGCCACAGCACCCACTAACAGCAGCAGCAAGACCACAATCTGCCACAAGGGGGGCCTCCAACCTCGTACCAGCGCTAGGGCCAGGGCGAACAACGCTAGAGCGAGGGCCAACCAGGGGACAAAGCCTGCCATGTCATGTGGGCGAGCCACTATGGTCGTAAACTCGTGATTCTCCTGGCCCACCTCAACCTCGAGCTTCCACAGACCTTCCATGGAGAGGGGAACAGTCGCCTCGTAGACTCCATCCCCCAAGGCCAGGGCTCTGATCGGCCGCAGTCCCATCGTCATCCCTGGCATCTCAGCCCCCACAAACACCGTGAGGTCATCCACGGGTTCCCCCTCTTGCGTCTTGACCTCAATTCGGGTGGGAGTATCGCCAACCGTAGGGCTCGATGGCGTTGTGTTGAGACGGACCTGGTAATGTCCGCTCTCTGACATCTTTTGAGTCTGAGGCTTCGATTCACCCGTTCTCAGAGTGACCTCGGCTGTGCTATTGCCCTGTGGACCCGCTATCGCTATCTCGAGTTTCCACAACCCTGGCATACTCAAGAGTAAGGGTCCGCTGAATCGACCAGACCCCTGACTCTCCAAGGTCGGCGGAGTCATGTCCATCGACATTCCGACCATATCGTAGCTCACGGTTACAGAGACATCCGTCGCCGGAGTGCCCTCCCGAGTCACGCTCAGCAACAACTGGTTGTCACCTACGATCGGGGGGTCGGGGTCGGTGCTGACCTCAACCTCATAAATACCGGCGGACACGCTCTGTGCCCCCAGTGGAATAGCCAAAAAAACCATCATCATGATGATGAAGAAGAGTGCTTTACTCACGAATTTTCTCCAAGCTCGCGGTCCGGAGGAGCGCAACGGCGGTCCCCGCGACACGATCGTCTCTGTTGAGCCACAGCGCCGATGCGGATGTGGGCCCATGAGGAATACAAGCTACAGCAGAAGGGGAAAGGCGACTCTTGGGTTCAGTTCAAACGGCCAACCAGCCGAGAGCCGAGAACAGTAGGAATCCGTCAGCAGAGTTCGCGACGTTCCAGCAAGGATCGACCCATAGCAAAGCCCCCGCACGGTATAGAACCGGGGTCCCGCTGCAAGCTCTTTTGTCTTTCGGGCTTAAGCGGGCGGGGGGAGATTGAAGAGGGTCTTGTCTAAGAAGTACAGCGGGGGAGGGCGGTCATCGCTGAGGACTGGCAGGCGCTGCACCTGAGGA
>CAZVVF010000172.1:0-7551 GCA_964630575.1 uncultured Burkholderiales bacterium
CAAAGCCCAACTCTTTGAGCATCACCAGGGAGGCCTCTTGGAGCTTCTTGTTGGGGCTTTGCTGCTGGCAGATCTCGATCGCCCTGGTGATGCAGACGCCGGAGTTGAGTAGAACCGCCATCTGGCGAAACCATTGAACTAGAGATTGATCGCTCATATTGCCTCCCGAAGGTTGGTGATGACTCGTACTTTTTGTTCGTCGCTGAGGGTTATGTCCACGGCCAGGCGGGTGGGGTGGGGAACCCCACCGCTGCTGATCAAGAAGGACTTGGCAGCGGTCAATCGGCGACTCTTAAAGGGCTTGAACCTCTCGGGAAACTTGGGATCGAAGTCGATGGGGAAGTAGGTTTCCGTTAGGATGCCGTGGCTGATCTGGAACTCAACCGTGCGTCCAAAAACCGAGTCTCTGAGGAGCAAACGATCGGTGGGATCCTGCAGCACCTGCCACAGCGTGGGCTCTACAAAGGCTTGACAGTTTCGCAATCGCCGGGCGACCGCGAGGGCGGCGGTTCGCCCCTCAGAGAGGAGTTCGGCGGGCTTTTGCTCTCTGCCGATCAGTCGAGTCATGCTCACGAAGAGCCCGATGCTGAGAACCATAAAGACCGAGAACAGCCCGCAGGCGACGACCATCTCAGCCAAGGATGAACCTCGCTTGGTATTCATTTCATCACCAGGGTTTCGAGGCGGTATCGCTCTTCGCCAGCGAGCATCACTTTGACCCGAGCGAGCTGCAGTCGTGAGTCCTTGTCCCAGGGTTGCAGTTCCAACTGGATTTGCTGCTGGTCGCCCTCGATGCTCAGGGTTTCGCTGGGCCACTCGTCGAGCGGTACGGTGAGGTACTCCTCAAGAGCGTTCTGGGCCAGAATCACTCCACCGAGACGCTGGTCCGCTTCGCGCACCTGGCGGCGCGCCAAAGGCAGAACTCGTGAGATCATCACCAACAAGAGCGCCGTGCACTGCATGGCGATGACGATCTCGATAAGGCTCACGGCTCGTTTAGTCTTCTTCATTGGTCAGCCTCCTGGTTACAAGACCTCGGTCCACCTCGAGGATGATCCGCATGGATTGAGGACTCCCGGTAGGGGTGGCCGTGGAGATCACCCTGCCCTGGCTGATCGCGACTTGAACCTTGCAGTCGTTGAGGTCAAAGTCTTGACTGGTGGCGGTGGCCAAGTAGAGGCGAATCCCCGCTTCAGCGGCGTGGAGGGCCCGAATGCTCCGCTCCTCTTGAAGACTCTGGGCTCTGGCTACGCTCCCGACTTTGAGGAAGGTCCACGCCATCATGGCCAAGACCGGCATCAGCAGCAGGACCACCGCCAAAGCGAAACCGCGCTGACCTCTCATGGACTCACCCCCCACATCATTTCGTAGAGACCTTTTTGGCTGGCATAGGCGTTTCTCCAAGACGGCTGCATTCCGGCGAGGTCTCGTTCGTCCCAATAGACGCCGATAGGGGGGAGCTCCCCATCACCGCGTACGGTGTCCTCTATCTGCTGGCGTCGCGTCAGGTAGGCGAAGATGACCTGCTCGTCCACGAGTTGCTCCATAAGAAAGGTGCCGCTGTTCTGTGAGAGTTGAGGGTGAGCGGTCCCTGTCAGAACGGTCTCACTCACCCAGGCGGTGGGTCCGTTGGTGCTTCCCCACGCGCAAGGTTGGGGGAGAAATCCATCGCTCTCTTGGTCGCTTCGAAGGAGTTTGCGATGGCGACCATAGAGAACGTTTTGGGTGGGATGGGCAAGGCTTGCAGAGGTACCGTAGGCGGCGAAGGTGAGGACATCTTGATGGGCCGGAGCAAAGTAGGAACTCCAGCCTAGGTTTCGGTCGAAGAGTTCGACGAGGTGCCACCAAGCCGCTGACAGATGTCCGAGTTCGGCCTCTTGGAGGGGTTGGCTCAAGCCCAAGGCCTGGGCCCTCTCGCGGACGCTGAAAGCCAGGACGAAATCGATCGTCGAGAGGCCGTCGAGGGGCGTTCCCACGTAGGCCATCCGGGTGACCTTGAGGCCGTTCTTTTGGGCCAGAAGGGCGGTCTCTCTGGCTATCAGCCCCCCGTAGCCATGACCTGCGAAAAGAAGCTCTAGGTTCTCATGTTTTAAGCTCGGCTGGGGCTGGCGTTCGTCGGTGGGTGTGGTTCGTCGATTTGGATTGATCGGATCTGGCCGACCTCGTTTGAAGCTGGCCGATCGGATCTTGGAATAGAGGTCTTGAGCCAGAGCCTCCGGGGTTGCTAAGTCGTTTAGACCGCTCCCTCGATACTCATAGGTGTAGACAGAGCAGTACTGGTCACGCGCCCAAGAGCGGGTGGACCAAGCGCGAAAGAGGTCTTCAAAGGCGCTGCGATCTTCGAAGGTGTTGTGGATGAGGATGAGGGCCCGGGGAATGGTCGGTTCCCCCTCCTGGGCGAACTCCAAGTGCAGGGAGTTCGCCCAGCATGGGCAGGACACGAGTAAGAGCGAGAGTATGATGCGTTTCATACCATGGTCACCCGACGGACTTCTTCGACCGTGGTGAGACCTTGAGCGACCCGCTCCAGGGCCTCTTCGATCAAGAGCCTCATCCCTTGCTCTCTGGCCACCCGCTCTAAGTCGGAATCGGATGCTCCGCTCTCGATGAGGGTGCGAAGCTCGGGGCTCATGGTCATCAACTCGTGAATAGCCGTTCTGCCTTTGAAGCCAGTTCCGTTGCACTCTACACAGCCTCGACCGGCTAAGACCTCGCCATCGTGAAGAGGCCGGTCGTATCTCTCGGCCAGTCTCTTGAGTCGGTCATCGATCCGAATGGGCTCGGAGCAGTGGGTGCAGTTGAGACGAACCAAGCGTTGCGCCATGGTGCCCAAGCAGGTCGAGGTGAGCAGTTTGGAGTTGACCCCAAGGTCCCGGATTCTGGTGATCGTGCGAACGGCGTCGTTGGCGTGTACTGTGGAGAGCACGAGGTGCCCGGTGAGGGAGGCCTCCACGGCCATGATACCTGTTTCGCGGTCTCGGATCTCGCCTACCATGATGATGTCGGGGTCGTGGCGCAGAAAGTTGCGAAGGGTGGAGACAAAAGTGACACCTTTGGCTTCACAGGTCTGGACCTGAACCACGCCGGGCACGTTGTACTCCACTGGGTCTTCGATGGTGAGGAGTTTCTTTTCCGGTGAGTTGAGACGGCGAAGAACCGTGTAGAGAGTCGTGGTCTTACCGCTTCCGGTTGGGCCGGAGACGAGAAAGATGCCGTGGGGAGCCTGGATCAACTCCTCAAAACGGCCCAACACGTGGGGACAGAACCCGAGGTCGGATAGGGTTTGTCCCTCACTGGGTCGGTGGATTCGAATGACGATGGACTCGCCGTGGGAGGTCGGAAGGACGGAAACCCGCATGTCGATTCCGCAAGAAGGCAGGTAGATACGACCATCCTGAGCTTTCTGAGTCTCAGCGATGTTCATGGTTTTACCCGCCGCCCCAGACTTGTTTTTGACCACCACAGGCAGGGCGGCCTTGAGGTGCTGAAGCAGGATCTTTTTGGGAGCAAACTCCCGAGCATCGAGGGAATTGATGAGCAGACCGTCTTTGCGAAAGCGCACGATCAGTTCGTCTTCTAGGGGTTCGAAGTGAACGTCGGAGGCGCCTTGGGCCACCGCGCGACTGATGATGTCATCAACGATGGCTCGCGGGCTCACTTCTAACATGCGAGCCGAGCCAAAGAGCACTTCCAGAAACTGTCGTAGGTCTGTTCCGAGCACGGCCACTCGCTGGACAACCTTGAAGTCGGTCTTCTCTTCCACCGCGGCCACCGCTGCCTCGTCACTGGGGTCGAGCATTCCCAAGGTCAAGCCTTTTTCCGTGGCTTCCACACAGGTCAGGCGATGGGTAACACTGAGTTCGCGATTGACGATCGAAGCGACCTGAGGACTCAGATCGGCGGCATCGAGGTCAAAAGCGTCAACGGCGTACTGTTGCTTGAGGCCCTCGAACCAAGCCTTGCGGCCTAGGCTTCCTAGGTAGAAGGGCTCTAGAGTGAAAGGGCGTTGGTTGCCCGCTTGAAAGTGGCGATGGAGTTCCTCCTCGCTCACACCCTTCTTGGACAGAAAGGAATAGAATTCGGGTCGGTCCTGAATCTTTTCCTTTCCTAGGAACTTTCTGATCGATTTGAGTTCTAACATTTTTGGCACCTCCAAACGTTAGAGTCTGAGGGTTCAGGAAATGTTCACTCTGATTTTTTAGACAATATTCCTAGTGGCTGAGGATAGCTTTGTACTAGAACGCCAAAAAAGACGACCTTCGATGGCCGTCTTTTTGGGATTGAATGGGAGAGGCGCTTTAGTCTACGAGCTCTTCGGCAGCTTCTCTCATGGTTTCGGTGGCGTACTTGTCGTAGCTGTTGCTAAGGTTGTTGACTTCTTTGAACGACTCGGTGAAGCCCTCACGGTAGCCTTCGTAGACGCCCATTCCAAGGCCCACGATGCCTCCTCCGACAAAGCCAAGGGGTAGAGCCAAGGCGGCCAGAGGAGCTGTCATGACGTGACCTGCAAGCTTGAGCGGTGTGCTAGCATCGCTTTGGGCGATGGCCTTTGGCTTGGATGAATCCATTGGGGATGTGTTTTGCGGTGGTGACACCAAACTGAGCCGCACCTTGTACGGTGGTTCCCAAACCGGCGACGATTCCAACTCCCGCTCGCAGAGGGGATACATCAAATCTCTCTTCGCCTTCGCTGAGCTTCTCGTTGCCGAAGTTGCGAATCCCTTTGCGGGCTCCTGCGGCGATTTCATTGTTGAAAGCTTCGACATCGTCCACTCCGGCTTTGATGGCCGCTCCCACACCGTTTTCTAGGCCTTCGGAGAAGCCTCTGAAGAGTCCGTAACCAAGACTGCCTACGGCGGTGGCTGCTACGGCTAGAGGGACAGCCGCTGTGGCCGCTAGGATTCCGATACCGCTCTTGAGCCAGGGACCGATCGTTTCGTTCTTGGCCAGGGCTACCTCACCCTCGACGGCGAGTTCGATGGCCTGAGGAACGGAACTGACGGTGTTTCCGACGAACTCGATGGCGGCCGTTGCGGCAGCACCAACCAGGCCCCTGCCGACGTCTAACCAGCCGACATCGCTGCTGCTTTTAGGACCAAAAGTGACGTTATCGACCTGCTCTTGTTGGTTTTGACTCGGTGCTTCTTTGGCGATGACAGCGGCTTTGGGCTGTTGATGACTTTTGATTTGAGTGCGTTGAGGTGCGATCTGCATTTTGGGGCTCCTGAGAAAATTCTTTATTGTGAGTATGGAGTCAGTGTAGGAGATGGCCATGAAAGAATGCTAAAAATTTCAGCGAGCTATTGATGCGGTGACCGCTCCGAGAGAGCCGACCCCGGTATTGCTCGAAGCGCCCAAGCCGGGGAGTCGCCCTTTTCGGCAGGATTTACGAATTTCATGTGTGATAGAATTGAGACAAACCAAAATTACATTCACTGGAGAATCACCATGAAAAAATTGACTGCTTTAGTTTTTTGCCTCTCTCTTCTGGGAGCTCCCCTCTTAGCCCAGGGTGGTCAAGGTCAACAAAAGTCTTGTTGCGCTCAGAAGCAGCAAGTCGCTCAGAAGAGCTGTTGCGCCGAGAAGCAGCAAACCGCCAAGAAGAGCTGCTGCTCCGAGAAGAAGCAAACCGCCAAGAAGAGCTGCTGCTCCGAGAAGAAGCAAACCGCTAAGAAGGGCTGCTGCTCCGAGAAGAAGCAAACCGCTAAGAAGGGCTGCTGCTCCGAGAAGAAGCAAAGGGCTCGAAAGAAATGTACCAACTGTTACACTGGCCAAACATGGATGACACCAGGTCAAAGCTGCGAGAAAAAGGCCTGCAAGAAGGCTTCGTAGTCAAAGAATAGGGTTGATGATGCCCTTTCTGTAAGAGGCGGTGAGGCCGCTCCTACAGGGGGGCATTTTGCTTTTCGCCGTCGGGAGAAGGACGGTTTGTCCCTTTGGGGGACTGTAGGCCTCGTCGCTTTGTCGGGGTTGGCCGCGAACTCGCTGGGGGAGAATGATCGACGCCCCGTGAACACTCCATGGTGCTCGATCTGATTGCCTGTATACCGGTCTACAACGACTGGGAAAGCGTCACTGTTCTGCTCCAGCGACTGGACCTTGAGGCCGAGCAACTCGGCCTCGATATGTCCATCCTTATTTTGGATGATGGCTCCACGGAACCGCCACCGGCTCACTTCCCCCAGTTTCACAACTTGCGCGCTGTGGAGTCTCTGCGTCTGCGGCGCAATCTGGGCCACCAGCGTGCCATCGCGGTGGGGCTTTCGTTCATACACGCGAATCGCAAGGCTCGCGCTGTCCTGGTTATGGACGCCGATGGGGAAGACAAGCCTGAGGACGTGAAAGTTCTGTATGGGCGTTGTGAGGAACTCGGCTTTACCCACGCTGTCTTTGCCAAGCGGACGCGCCGAACCGAAGGTCTCGTCTTCCGACTGGGTTATATTTCTTACAAGGCGATCCACCTGGCTTTGACTGGGGTCAACGTGGACGTTGGGAACTTTAGCGTCCTACCCTGGTCGTGCCTTGAGCAGATCGTGGTTGTGTCGGAGTTGTGGAACCACTACGCGGCCGGTGCCGCACTCTCGAAGCTCGCGATCGAGAAGGTGAATTGTGCTCGCGGCAAACGCATCATGGGACAGTCTAAGATGAACATCTCGTCGTTGATTCTCCACGGCCTGCGCGCGATCTCCATCTATGAACAGGTCGGGTTGCGACTTTTGACGGGTAGTTTCTTTTTGAGTCTGTTCGCCTTTATTGGGCTTCTGATCCACGGGGATTTTTCGCTCGTTTTGTTGGCCATTCCGGTCTTGAACAACCTCTTGGTGGTTTGTCTTCTGTTTCTTTTCCACGCCCTGCGTCTGCGCTCCACAGCGGAGTTTATACCGGCCCGAGACTACGAGTTCTTCGTGGCCAAACAATCAAAGCTGGCTTGACTCGGGGGCTTTCTTCTCGAACAGCAAGAGGGCACCGAAGTCCCTCATCTTGTAGTTCTCTTTGAGCCTGTCTCGGAACCAGTCCCGCTGTTGGTAGTAGAGCTGAGGGTCCTGGTCAGGCCAGTTGGCACGGAGAAAGCCCTCGCTGTCGTAGATGGTAAAGTGAATGACCTTGGGGAACCCCTTGTCGCGCAGGGTGGTCAGGACTTCTTCCATCTGCTCTCGGCTGTACTGACGACTCCGAATCTGAACGTATCGCGTGGCCCCTGGGATATCGAGGTAATAGTAGAGACCTGGAACATAAGGGGTGAACTGGACCTCGGTATCAGGGGGGATGTGAGATTGCAGAAAGGTGGTCAACTCATCTAGGCTCGCTTTCTCCGACTCTCGACTGACACACACCGGCCCCATGGGAAACTCTACCCAAATCCGAGGGGTGGTGGACTGGTTGTAGATGTATTGTCCGCCGGGGATCAGCATCAGCGCCGAGAATCCGGCCGCGAGATACCAACCTCTGGGGATTCGATGGAACACCCACATCATCATCACGACCGACAAGAAGTGATGCATAAGAAGTTGGGAGGGAAGACATCGGTAACAGCACAGGGCCAGCATGAGA
>CAZVVF010000173.1:0-1032 GCA_964630575.1 uncultured Burkholderiales bacterium
GATCCCTATTGACTTACCGAAACGGCGCATCCATTTTCCCGAGAGGTTTGGTTCATGCTTCATACTATATGGCTTTTAGGGCCAATCGGCGCCATTACAGGTCTAATCGCCGCCTTCAGTTTCTACAAACAAATGATGAAAGAGTCCGAAGGCAACGAGACGATGACGGAGATCGCCGGTCACGTCCGCGAAGGGGCACACGCCTATCTTCGCCAGCAAAATAAAGTTGTAGGTGGCATCCTTTTAGTCACCTTCGCTCTTCTTTTAACGCTCGCATTCTTGAAACTTCAAGCGATGCAAGTTCCATTCGCATTTTTATTCGGCGGACTCTTCTCCGCCTCAGCCGGGTACCTCGGTATGGTCACGGCTACTAACGCAAGCGCCAGAACGTGTAACGCAGCAAAGGAAAAGGGCCTCAACGCGGCCCTTCAAGTCGCCTTTCGCAGCGGTGCGGTCATGGGATTGACCGTTGTCGGTCTGGCCTTGACCTTCATCGTGGTAAGCTTCCTGATGATGGTCAAAATGACAGACTTGCCCCTGGGCGAAGCCACCGTCATTATGGTGAGCTTCGGAATGGGAGCCTCCTTCCAAGCGCTATTCGCCAGGGTTGGCGGGGGTATCTTCACCAAGGCCGCCGACGTTGGCGCTGACCTTGTAGGTAAAGTCGAAGCGGGCATCCCCGAGGATGACCCGCGCAACCCGGCCACCATCGCCGACAACGTCGGTGACAACGTCGGTGACGTCGCAGGAATGGGAGCCGACCTCTACGAGAGTTACTCGTCCTCCATTTTGGCCGCCATCGCCCTGGGAGTCTCGGCTTTCGCCGGCTTCGAAACGGTGAGCAAAGACGACCAGATGGCAGCCGCCATCGCACCCATCGCCATTGCTGGACTGGGCATCATCTCCTCAGTCATTGGGGTCTTCATGGTCAAAACCAAGGAAGGCGCCAATCAGAAAGAGCTCATCCACGCCCTGGACAGAGGAATTCACATCGCTTCAGGCCTGATGGTCATAGGAGCCGGTGCTATCTTC
>CAZVVF010000173.1:1042-7547 GCA_964630575.1 uncultured Burkholderiales bacterium
TGTCCGACATAGCTCTTCCCAACAAGCTCGGCTGGATGGGACTATGGGGCTGTGTTGTCCTGGGACTCGCCGTAGGACTCGGTATCGGAAAAGCGACCGAGTACTACACCTCCTACGACTACAAGCCAACGCAACACATCGCCGCAGCCGGAGTCACCGGCCCAGCGACCGTTATCATCGAAGGGACCGCCATCGGGATGCTCAGCACCTACTGGCCAATTCTCTTTGTTATTATCGGAATTCTAGGAACGTTTCTTCTCTGTAACGGCTTCCTCAACATCACCTTCGGACTCTACGGTATCGCCCTGGCGGCCGTAGGAATGCTATCGACACTGGGAATCACGCTAGCGACTGACGCTTACGGCCCTATCGCCGACAACGCCGGCGGTAATGCTGAAATGTCAGAACTGCCTCCTGAAGTACGCGAAAAGACCGACCTGCTGGACGCTGTCGGTAACACCACAGCGGCTATCGGTAAGGGCTTCGCTATCGGCAGTGCTGCCCTAACAGCGATGGCCCTCTTGGCCGCCTACGGCGAAGAGCTCAAAGTTCGACTCTTCAAAGCGACCGCCGAGGGGAGCTTCAACCTTTGGGGAAAGACCGAGATCAGTCACGAACAAGCCGCAAATGCGTCTTACCGAGACCTGATGGGCTGGTACGACGTGACGCTGCTCAACCCCATGGTCCTGGTTGGACTCTTCATCGGTGGAACTCTAGCCTTCGTATTCTCGGCCCTCACCATGCAGGCGGTAGGAAAAGCCGCTATGTCGATGATCGAGGAAGTGCGACGTCAGTTCCGCGAGAAGCCCGGAATCCTCAAGGGCGAAGACAAGCCCGACTACGCGGCCTGTGTGGCCATCAGCACCCAAGACGCTCAACGCCAGATGATCTTGCCAGCTGTTCTCGTGGTTGCGATACCTATGATTGTAGGGGTCATCTTTGGACCCGCCGCTGTCATGGGACTTCTGACCGGCGGACTCGTCAGCGGATTCCTGCTAGCCATTATGATGGCCAACGCGGGCGGCGCCTGGGACAACGCTAAGAAATACATCGAGCTTGGTCACCACGGCGGCAAAGGCTCTGAAGCCCACAAAGCTGGCGTTATCGGCGACACTGTCGGTGACCCCTTCAAAGACACCTCCGGCCCTGCCCTCAACGTTCTCATTAAGTTGATGGCGATCGCCGCAGTCGTCTTTGCTGGCCTTACAGTAAACGTCTCGCCTGTAGTAGCACGTCTACTCGGCTTCTTCTAAAAGCACCCCGTCCCACCGTCAGCAACCCTGACTGCGGGACAGTCTATCAAAACAGAGCGAGGGGCCAGTTTCCACTGGCCCCTCGTTCTTTCTTGTGAGACGAAGAGAGCCCTAACCTACAGCGCTCCAGTCGGACTGGGTGGCGACCAACAACAAAAAAAGAAGCACCCGATTGGGATGCTTCTTTTTCTTATGGCCGCAAGCGTTCTCTCAGGAGTTCGACAAAGAGCCGTCCCAGTCGAGCGTGGTGCCGTCAGCAAAGCCCACGATCAAGACGTCCAGTAAGTCCGAGAAGAGACCGACCTCAACAACTCCCGGAAGCGAGAGCAAACACATCAGCGTCGTGCCGGGGTCGGGAATCTCTCGAAAGAGACAGTCCACGATATAGTTTCCGTTGTCCGTGCACAGAGGCTGCCCATCATCAAGCGTCCGAAGCCCAGGTTCACAATCCAATTGAGCCAACAACGCCATGGTCGACTCGACCCCGAACGGAACACACTCCACAGGCAGCGCGAACCCTTCGTCAAAACTTGTGACGAGCTTGCTCGAATCGACCAGAATACAAACTCGGGAACTGTGGCTCGCCACCAACTTCTCCCTCAGCAAGGCCCCACCGCCGCCCTTGATCAAGAACCCTTGCAGATCGACCCGGTCAGCGCCGTCTACACAGAGGTCGTTGCCCAAGAGGGGAAACGACGCAGGCCCTAGGAGAGGGATGTTGAGTTCCCGAGCTCTTCGCTCGGTAGCCACCGACGTTGGGACGCATCGGACCTCAAGTCCCTGCTTCACGCGATGGGCCAACCCTTGCAGAAAGAACTCCACCGTACTGCCGGTCCCCAAGCCCAGCGTCATGCCGCTCTCCACCAACTCGAGGGCTCGGTCCGCAGCGGCCTTCTTGGCCTGATCCTGGGACCCGAGCCGACCGGAGCTAGACTCTACCCGAGTAAAAAATGATGATAACATCTGCCTCAGCTTCTCTTTCGAAATCGACGTCGCCGATTGCTTCGCTTGTCGCCGCCACCGCGCTGGCCAGAGGAGGAACTCGCAGGCTCTGAAGTCCTATCTTTGCCGTGGAGACTCCTCTGTTCGCGCCACCAATCCAACTGCTCGAGATCGCCATCGGTCGCCTGCAGAAACAGTTCGTACACCGCCAAAGCCTCATTGAAATAAGACTTGCTCAAGAGGGCCTTCGGTGCCGCTCGACGACCGCGCCGAGAACCTTGGTGAAAACGGCGTACGGCCAGCAGCAATTGAACCACTCTCTCCACATCTTTGCGAGACGCCCCGAAGGCTGGGAGCACCGTATCGGCGACACTGCGAACGACCACATCGGGGCCGGTTACAGCGAAAAAATCTTGAGCCAAGATGTAGGGGAGCATCCACACGGAGTAGAGCAGAGCCCGGCTCGGCTTTCCAGATGCGATAACCCTGTCGTCGACACACTCGAGCAGGTCAAAGAGCAGCCCCCCATCGGGATCATACTCGGATCGCGAATCTGCCTGAGAAAGATAGCGATGAAGATTGGGCTCCAGCTCCTCGAGCAAGCCCGACTCTTCCATGATGGTCAAAGCCCTGCAACTCGCCCCCTCTTCAAGCAACCGAGCCAACTCTTCTTGAACGCGCGGTGGAGGCGACTTATGGATAGCCTTTCGCGACTCGCACATCGCCGACCAGGTCTTGCTCTCGATCCTAAAGTTGAGCTTCGAGGCAAACTTAACCGCGCGCAGCATCCTCACCGGGTCCTCTTGGAAACGGGTCCACGGATCGTTGATGGTACGTACGACTCTTCGCTCTATATCGCGGACACCGTCAACATAGTCGATAACGCTGTAGTCTGCGATATCGTAAAAGAGACCATTGATGGTGAAATCGCGTCGATAGGCATCCTCTTCTGGTGAGCCGAACCGATTGTCGCTGCGCAACAACAGGTCGTCTTGATCGAGTTCGGGGGTGCATCGAAACGTTGCCACCTCCACAATCTCGCCACCGGAGAAATGCACGTGAGCCAAACGAAAACGCCGCCCAATAAGACGGCAGTTGCGAAAGAGCTTTCGTACTTGTGTCGGGCGTGCCGATGTCACAATGTCGAAGTCCTTGGGGGTTCGCTTCACTAGGATATCACGAACGCTGCCACCCACTAGGTAGGCGGTATGACCGGCGCGGTAGAGGCGGTTAAGCACCCGCAGCGCCCCCGAGGCAATATCGCGGCGGGAGACTGGATGTTCACTTCGGGTGAGTACTCGCACGCTTGAGAGTTCTGGTGTTCAGAAGGTTTTCCTGTCGGAGTTGGCAGCAAGAATATCAAGGTTGTGTTTCCGGGGTTCTTGATAGGCCTCTCTAGAGGGAAGCGCATAGGGGTAGACGAAACGGCTGCTATTCCTTTCTATGGGGAACGAGGAGGTTGAAAATGAAAAAGCATTATCGCACTTTAATTGCGACCCTTATGACGGGAGGGCTGGTCCTAGGAGCAGCCGGAAGCGCAAGCGCTGATCCCGCCACGCCAGGCAGCACCCCCGCTGACATGGCCCTACTGGGTCCGGATAGAAGCATCCGCGCACCACAGAGAGCCGTCAAGGCTCCGGTAAGAAAAGCCCAGCCACGGCGGGAAACGGTGGTCCAACCGCCAGCCCCTCCTGTAAAGCCCTTCGTCTATGAGAAGACGGAGTGCAAATCCCTGACCGATGTCGTATACGACATCAATGGTGAGAGTTGGATGTGCGCCGATGGTCCTACGTTCTACTCTTTCGACGAAGACCGTATTCGTCTCTGGACGCCCAACGGCGACCAACCGATCAACAAACTCGGAGCCATGGGCGCAGACCGCGAGTTTCTCAACCTTGAATACTGCCAGCGACTGGGAGTATGGGCCAATGGGAGAATCGCCAAGCAATCGACCAAACAGATCGTCGGCGACATGGTGAGCCGCATCAAGGGCATTACCTGCGGAACCTGGTCCAAGCCAACAGCGGACAACATCGCTGGTGTCCCCGTGACAAAAGCCTATGGATGGGACGCCTTCGGAAACTACTACTACGAGGTCATCGCCCTGGAGCGCTTCGGTAACAAATATGCCTTCGCCACACGAGTTCCCTACAAGTCGCGCTACAGCGTTCATCGCAACACAGAACTAGCCTGGATGATCACCCACATTCATCCTACTTCTTGGACCGAGTAATGCTGACCCGCGAGGGACTTCATTGGGTTCTTCGTGAACTCGGCTCTCGATTCGGCTCAAGACCCCATGAGGTCTTGGGCCGTTTTCGTGTGCCGATTTTGTGCTTGTTCCTAACTCTTTCCTCGGCAGCGGGCCCCTTGTCGGAGCGAGTCTTGTTTGTGGCTCCACACTACGGGCTCAAGAAGATCTATATCTGTAGGCCTGACGGCAAGGACCTCCGACGGTTCTGCAAGGTCCCTGGCGACCAAACCGAGCCATCCTATTCGGAGAAACTCCACCGTGTCTACTTCGTGAGATTCACGAACCGTTTCTCTCAGATCTACTCCGTGGACCACGACGGGCGTGACCTTAGAGTCGAACTCGCGCTCCGCGCCAACACGAGAAACCCGGACGTTTCACCCGATGGAAAGACGCTTCTCTTTTCCACCGATATGTGGGGGGCTTTCGAGCTTGCCGAACTCGACCTAGAGAGCCAGAGCATCGAGAGGCTCACCTTCGATCAGGGTATCAACACCCACCCCCGCTACTCCCCAGACGGTCGTAGCATCCTCTACTTGAGCCGCCGCAACGGTGCCTCTCAGATCTACCTCTTCAATCGGCAAGACCGAGCCATGCATCTCCTCGTCGACACACCTTTTAGCAAAGGCGCACCGGCCTGGAACCCTGCTGGCACGCGTATAGTGGCAACCGAAGCGACTCCGCCACGATTTCGAAGCAAGCTTTTTGAACTCGACCTAGAGACGAAGAAGAAGCGTTTCTTGCTCCCCAAAAAGAGAATAATCACAGCCCCTGGATACTCAGCCGACGGGACTCAGATCTTATTCATAGACCAAGAGCAACTCTTCACCTTCGACACGGCCGACACAACCGCGCAGCTCTTTCCTCTGAAGGGCGACCTCGATCCCATTGACGCGATTTGGGTGAGCTTTCCCCTGCCATGACAGGCAGCATTCCGCAAAAAGACCACCGGGGCGATGCCGTAGAGGCTCTACCCGAGCTGCTGAAGCAGGACCTTGATCACTGCCAAGGCGGGGCGCTCCTTTGGACCGCCAAACGCCCGCGCAAAGGCTGGTTCAAGGGTCTCACAACGTGGACTCCCCTGGTCTTTTCCAGCGGCCCCCTCTTCGAGCAGATCCTGTGGCTGCGACCGGACCTGGCCGTGGCTCCCCCAGCGGAGTTTTCCCAACAGTGCGAACGCCTTCTCTCCGACTACAAAGAGCTCTTTCGAAAAACAACGCCCGTGGAGCAATGCCCCGACTGGATCTCCTACCGGACCCTCTTGCAAAATCATATCGCCGAACAAGAGCAAGACCACTATCGGCAGCTGGAAAAGCGCCTGCCTGTGGCCAGAGCGCTCCGAGAACTCGAGTATGAGCACCGTGGCCTAGAGAAAGGCCTCCTTCGATTTCCGGCCATCCTGGAGGCCTCTCGAAGTGGACGACTCACCAGCCGGGAAAGAGAACTTTTCGACTTAGATTTCTATCATTTGCTAGAGCATCACCTGGAAAGAGAGGCCAATGCAATCTACCCAATAATTTCTTTGACAAAGGGGTAGACAGGCACGATTTGAGTTGCTATAATTCGCCACATCGAGACGTTCCGACGTAGCTCAGCGGTAGAGCAATCGGCTGTTAACCGATCGGTCACTGGTTCGATCCCAGTCGTCGGAGCCACAACAAAAGCCCTCGCAATGCGAGGGCTTTTTTATTTCCCGGAGATTTCCGTGGGGCTCTGAAAGAGAGGTCCGCAGAAAAGGTAGCAGCCCGAAGTGGGGGCTTCGGGCTGCTGGGGATTGGGTGTCTTGGGAGTGTCGTTTTGCTAACCTCAGTATAGTTGGCGCTCAGGTATTGGCTTGTGATCTGGATCACAAATAGAAGGTTTTCCGAAAATCTTCTCAATAAATATCTATCTATGGATACCCCTCAACCTAAACCGAATATCGTGAATCGCCTGGTGTCAGGCATCAAAGAGAAGACTGTTCGCCTCGCTGAGAGCAAGTTGCAAAAAAACTTCGAAGCCGAAGTCGCTGAAGAGTCCATCCTTGGCTTCGTCGCCTCTGCGGTCAATCGAGGAGCCC
>CAZVVF010000174.1:0-7546 GCA_964630575.1 uncultured Burkholderiales bacterium
ATCGCACGGCGGTGAAGGTTCGAGCGCATCCATCCCGCCGCCCCTGGAGACTCTGCAGATCTACCAAGACGTCTTCTACAAGATATGCATAGCCTCACTGGTGGGCGCTGTGATCTGCTTCATCCTGAGCTTCTTCCTGGTGAAATGGATGCACGAGGACGAGCCTAGCGCGTAGACGACCTTAGAGCGACCTCGAAGCAGGTCGCTCTAAGACAAAAAAAAGAGGACTCGGCAGACAACGCCGGGTCCTCTTTTTTGCTTGCAGACGATTCGGTCAGAGGCGGTCGACGGCCCAGTCATTGAAAACCGCTCCGTACACGAGATACCCCGTGTCGCGGTCCGTGTGTTCCAACTCTGACTTAGCCTGCTTGGGCAACCACTCCGCGGCCAATTCACAAGGCACCCGCGCAACGATCGAGCCGTTGAAGCCTATCCCGTGACGAAAGGGCTGAAGAGCCAGCAAAAACTCAGGGTCGGCTCCGCGCCCCCAAGTCGCCACGGTCATGAGAACAGCTGGGTCGGGCTCAGAGAGTCGGGCCGCCTCTTGCAGGAGCGCAAAATTGGCATCGATGAGGTCTCGAGGATCGAAATTCATAAACCAACAGTTCTTTCGCCGGGGTGCTGAACCTTTCAGGCTGCGTTTTCTCCCCCACCTCAAGCTTTGGAAGGGGACATCTCCACGGCGACCGAAGTCCGCAACGTTATGACCAAGTGGGTGACGTTTCTTCTCCTCGTGCTGGCCGTTCTGGCCTTTGGCTTAAGCCGGATGCGACCTGTTCCACAGGAGCCCTCGCCCACGGCTTCCGAGACCGTCATGGTGAGTGAAACCCCTGACCCTCAGCAGAGCCAGCAAGCCGCCGAGAGTACCGGTGGGAGCGCCCCGAAGCGTCCCATACGAGAGCCAAAATTCGGAATACCGAAAGAGCAGCCCGAGGCGGTTGAGGGCACGCCTGGACCAGGCCAAACACCGGGCGCGGTCGCGGCAGCCTCCAAGAAAGACCCCTTCGCGAGCAAGAAGAATCCCGACCCTGTTGCCGGGACCGTCAAGGCCACAATCCTCTCTACCTCGGCCGGCGGTCCGGCCCGATCGAAATTCCCCATAGATGCCGAGAGTATCTACCTCACCGCCACGCCACAAGGTCTCAAAGACGAAGTGGAGTTGGTGGCCAGCTATCGGAGCGTCATGGATGAAAAGGCGGAGTTCTCCGATCCCGTCGGCAGCTCCGGCCCGGCCCGACGACGCAGCTTTCGCCTTCTTCCGCCGGAGAGCGGCTGGGAAACGGGGCCCTACCAGATCGCCATCAAGGCCAAAACCACCGGACAAGTCTTGGGCCTTGAGCGATTTGAAATCGTGGGGCCGAAAGAACCCCTCGAAGAGAACTTTCCAGATCCTGAGTACCTGGATCTTGTCCCCGACCTCGAAGCCAACGAGCCTCAGTCGACCTTCAACAGCAAAGACCCACAGATCTTACTCAGAGTCTCAGCCCAAAAACTGGAACCGGGAACTATCATCCGCTCCGTTTGGTCTGCCGTCGAGGTCGATCGCCTCACCAACGGCGAGTTGATCGCCGTAACCACCGAGCCAGCGCCGGGGCCCGGGAAGGATGCCGTTTTTACCTTTCAACCCCCACCCGGCGGATTCCATAGCGGCAGCTACAGGGTCGATGTCTACTTTGATCAAATGCCGGCTGGTAGCCAGGCTTTCTTCATCCAGCCTCCGGCCACCGACAAAGACTCTCCTTCGACTTAATAAAGCCCCCTGGAGCAAACCGTTTGACCGACCCTCTTGAGATGTCCTACAAAACCCATTCCCAGCCCTGGACGGACCCGGATCTTCTGGCTGACTTTAGCCGAGCCATGGAGGCCGACGAGACTGATGACGGGTGGCTTTTGGTCAGGTGGAAGAAGGCTGCGCCCAGCACAGGGGGACTGAACATCATTCTGTCAGCGCCAGCGGTCGATATCGACCGAGCGACCCAGAGCAAACTCGCCGATCTCGTGCGACAAAAGCTCAGCAACGGTTTTTTTCAGTCCAGCCGAGAGAAGGGTTGGCCCCCGCCACGCTTTTTTGTGCGAACCGAACAGGAGGCGATGGAGAGCGACTGGACCTACAGGCTTCAACTCGGCCCCTATCGCACAGAACCTATGGTCATCCACCCCAACAAGGTCATGGCCATAGGAGACGAGCAAGCTCTCTCACCCTTGCTCGGTCTCGAGTGCTCCGACCCGGTCTTCGGTCTGCCCGCGAAGTGGATAACCTACTCCCAAGCCGACCGAGCCGCAGCCCAAGGCTCACTGCTCTTCGAAGCTTCCGAAGTCATTATGAGCCACGCCATTCGCTTTGCCGAAACCCGAATGGAACACGCCGTTGGCCAATGGGAAGTCGTGCGCTGGCTCACGCGGGCCTTGCCCACCCTCGACGAGACGGCCTGCAAACTGCTGGAGAACCAAGTTCCCCATATTCTGCTCATGGTCAAGAGCGTCTTAGCAGAGGGACTCTTTTTGCCTGAGCCAGACCAGTTCTGCGAACTCCTCTCGAAAACACTGGCCCTCCATGCCCACGATCCCTCGCTCAGACTCGAGGACATTCGCAAGGGCATCATGGGCCACAATCTGCATCGCTGGCTCGACGACAAGGGAACCCTCAACGTGGTCGAGTGGAAAGGGCCAGCAGAACTGCGCACTCAGGACCATCACCGAATGCTCCATCGCCTGAGTCACTCTCTGGAGGAAGCCCAGGCGGAACTCGCTTCCGGGACACCCGTCCTCATGGTGGACCTCTCTGAGCGCGAAAGGTTAGCCAAAGCCCTTGAGAGCCTCTTTCCCGACTTACCCATCTTGGCTTGGTGCGAACTCGAAGATCTGTCGAACATTCGAATCTTGAGCACCGTGGACGCCCGACTTCAGGTCCAACCGAGCGTGCTGCCCGCGAGTTTTTTCTCGCCCGAATAGCCGATCGATGAACGACGGAATAAAGTCAGATCGTTGACGACCAAAGAATCCAGAAAGCGGGAACAAAGGACGGGCCCGGCGTGTCTTACCTAGAACGAAGAAAGCCCAGGCAATGTTCCAAAGTTTTCCGTCGCAAGGTCGCAAAACATGGAGGAAGACCAAAACTCGAATGGAACTTTGCAAATTAATACAGGAGGCATTATGAAAGCAGATTATTGGCGCCAAGGTGTGGCCACAATATTAACGGCAGGTCTTCTCGCCGTCGGTGCCGTCGCCCAAGACGGAGCCGAAGGAGAAGTCAATATTCAGGACAAGGCGCCTGCTACGACTACCGAAGCTGAAGCTCCGGCAGCCGCTGCACGGCCCATCAAGCCGATGATCGTCGAGCGCGACCCCTTTGTCAATCAACTCCTGACTGGCAACGTCATAGGTAGCTCTACCGGTACTCGTGGCCCTCGGGTCAAAGCTAGCAAAGCTGGAACAGCCGCAGTCGCGTCTGCTCAAGGAGCCGTCGCTGCCGCCGAGCAAGTCGAGGATATCGAAGTGCCTGCTCCCGAGGTTACGGTCAACGGAATCGTGGGCTCAAACTCTGGTCGACAGGCCATTATCAGCACCGGGGTTGGAACGAGAATGATAAGCCCTGGCCAAAAACTCGGAGACTATCGCGTATCCAAAATTGGACCGAACTTCGTGACCTTCACCTATGGTGGCACGAAAGACTTCAAAGTTGAGATCGATTCCGAATTCGGAAAATAGGCTTCCGACGCTGAAAACGGAGCCCACGGGGGCTCCTTTTTTATTTCCCCAACTTCCCTGAAACAGACTCTAGCGGAGTCGCCCCCGGAGAACGCGTGATGAACGAAAATGTCGTGCACGATGATGTCAACATTCCCAGATTCATTATCCCTGGAAGCCTCGCGCTTTCCGGCCTAGCGACGCTCTTCTTGTTCTGGCTCATTTACGGAAACAAGGGCAGCGAAACCTACGACGTCAGCTTTTTAGCAGGGGTCAACGCAGGCCTGAATGCCTCCTCGGCGCTGTGCTTGACCATCGGATACCTGGCCATACGTCGTGGACAGTGGAAAATTCACCGAAACTTCATGCTCGGCGCCCTTACGCTCTCAGCACTCTTCTTGGCCAGCTACATCGTCTACCACGCCTTCCATGGAGACACTCGATTCTTGGGTCAAGGATGGATACGGCCCGTCTACTTTAGTGTGCTCATCAGCCATATCGTTCTCTCGGTGGTCTGCCTACCCCTCATTTTGGTCACAGTGAGCCTGTCACTGACCAAACGCTTTAGGATCCACAAGAAATGGGCACGCTGGACCTTCCCCATCTGGGCCTACGTGTCCGTAACGGGAGTCCTCATCTTCCTCTTGCTCAAGATCTTTGGAAGCCAGACCGTCTAGATCTGGTGAATGAGCAACCCGTCCCGCAACTTGGGTTCGAACCAGGTCGATTTCGGGGGCATAATTTCATCGGCATCAGAGACGGCCAGCAGATCGTCTAGGTGAGTGGCTGCCAAGGCGAAGGCGATGACATCGCGACCACTATCAACGCGCTGCTTCAACTCGCCGATCCCGCGAATCCCGCCAACGAAATCGATGCGGTCGTCGCTGCGAACATCCTCGATCCCCAGAACCGGCTGCAGGAATTCGCGCTGAAGAACGGCCGCGTCCAACGAATCTGCCACACTCTCCGTTTTGGACTGGTCTGGCAGAGCAAGGCTGTACCAAGAGCCACCGAGATACATGCAGACCGTTCCCGAAGTCGGCTGTTCTGGGACTCCGCTTGGGCCGACCTCGAGCTCCTCGACAGTGAACCTTCCACGAGCCAAGTTCAAGACGTCCTCGGGAGAATGTCCGTTGAGTTCGGAAAGAACCCGATGATAGGGTAAAATCTCGACCTGGTCGGTCGGAAAGGCCACCGCCAGAAAACGAGAAGCCTCCTGGTCCGGCCCGGCCTGGAGTTGAGTGGCCGTGCGTTCGGCAGAAGCGGCCCGATGGTGTCCGTCGGCAATATAAAAATCACCGGCCGCGTCTAGCGCGTCTTCCCATCGAGCGGGATTGGGAACGACCCAAAGCGTGTGCTCCACGCCGTCGGAGGCTTCAAAGTCAAACAAGGGAGCCTGTCCGGAATCGAGCAGTTCCCGGCGCAGCGCATCGACCTCGGCGGAGGGGCGGTGAACCAGAAAAACGGGGCCCGTTTGGGCGCGCGTGTTGAGAATATGATTCGTTCGGTCGTCTTCCTTAGCGCGACGGGTGTGTTCGTGCTTCTTGATGCGGCCTTGCCGATAGGCCTCTACGCTATAGGCACCCACGACACCGAATTGAGCGCGACCCTTCCAGGTGAGCCGGTAAAGGTAGAGAGCCGGACTGGATTCGACGACCAAGTGGCCTCCGGCGATCAGGGCTTCAAGATTGCTCTTGGCCTGCTGATAAACTTCTTTGGAGTACGGGTCGACAGAGTCATCGAGCGTGACTTCAGCGCGTCCGACACGGAGAAAGGTCAACGGCTTACCCTCTACGAGAGCCTTGGCCTCAGAACGATTCACGACGTCGTAGGGAACAGATGCGACCTGGGGAGCCACCTCCGGATTTGGTCGAAGGGCTGGAAAAGCTTTTACGATTGGTGTACTCATAGCGCCCCCTTTTTACTCCCGATCATTTCCCCCTTCCCAGGCAGGCCAGGACAGGGGCGGGGCCAAGAAGTTCAGGTGGGCAAAGGTTTACACAAAAATGTTTGGAGCGGACCCGATCTGGGACAAAATTCAAGACAGGCGCTGGAATCAGGGCGCGGCACTCCGTCTCTGAACGGTTTGCCGGACAGAATTGAGTGGAGTTAAACGGTTGTGAAAAGAAGTTTGAAGGCGATCAAAACAAGGCGGAGCTGCTTGGGGTCGCTGGTCACGATGTGCCTGCTCACTCTCGGGGTGACCTTGGCCGGTGTGTCTTTCGTCCGTACCGTTCTCGACCACTACCGTTCCGAACTGCCCGACGTCTCGACGCTCACCTACCATGAACCATCCCTGACCACGCGCATCTTCGCAGCCGATGGCTCACTCATTGGAACGCTGTACCGCGAAAACCGGACCTGGACGCGCCTCGATGAGATCTCCCCTTCCCTCCTCGACGCCATTCTCGCCATCGAAGACAGCCGCTTCTACGACCATCGCGGAGTTGACCCCAAAGGTGTCTTACGGGCTATCATCTCCAAGTTGTCAGGGTCAGGCGGAAAGCAGGGCGCGAGTACCATCACCATGCAGCTCGCCCGAGCTCTCTTCTTGAGCCCCAAACAGACCATCGACCGAAAGCTCAAGGAAGTCCTCGTCGCCACCGAGATCGAGAAGAACTTTACCAAGAGCGAGATCCTCGAGCTCTACCTGAACCAAATTTACCTTGGAGCCGGAGCCCACGGGGTTTACGCTGCCTCCAACCTCTACTTTGGCAAGAAGCCAAAAGACCTGACGCCCGCCGAAGCCTCCTTGATCGCCGGTCTACCACAAGCCCCTTCGAGCTACTCTCCCTTCGTAGACGTGAAAGCCGCCAAAGAGCGACAAAGACTGGTGTTAAGCCGAATGCACAGCATCAAAAAGCTGAGCGACGAGGAGTATCAAACGGCTCTCAAAGAGGTCGAAGCCCAAAAGTACAAAGAGAGGGAACAGGACGACTTCGTCGTTCTCAAGGTCCCCTACTTCACGACCTACGTCATCAAGCAGCTCTATCGCCAGTTCGACGAAGAGATGCTCTTTCGAGGCGGCCTCAATATCTACACCACCGTTGACATGAAGCTGCAAAAGAAAGCTGAAGCCACGGTTCGAGAGCTCGTCAATCAGGATCGCCAATACCTCAACGTGTCCCAGGGTGGTTGCGTCACCGTCGAAAACGGAACCGGCTACATCCGCGCCATGGTCGGCGGCACAGGTTGGCAGGACAAGGCCCAGTTCAACCGGGCCTGGCAAGCCCAACGCCAGCCGGGATCATCATTCAAAACTTTCGTATACTCGACCGCTGTGGAGTGCGGCTACCCACCAACCACTTCCATTGCCGACTCCCCCATCGACATCAACGGTTGGAAACCAAAAAACTCCGACGGCAAGTTTTATGGGCCCATGAGCATGGCTCGAGCCCTTCAGCAATCCAGAAACGTTGTAGCGGTGAGACTGCTGCAACTCGTGGGAGTCAACCGAGTCATTCAAACAGCCCGAAAAATGGGAATCAAGGGCAAACTGCAAAAAGTCCCATCCCTGGCCCTGGGCGCTGCCGACCTCACGATTCTTGAGATGGCTGACGCCGTCTCCACCATCCCCAACGGAGGCGTGCGAATTCCCGCGACCCCCATCAAGCTCATCACCGACCGCGATGGCAATGTTGTCATTGACAACAGATTTCCACAGAAGACAGACGTCCTCTCGGAGTCCACGGCCAGTTCCATGATGGAGATGATGCGCGGCGTGGTGGAGGCCGGTACAGCCACAGCGGCTCGAATTCCGAACCACGAAGCGGGAGGAAAGACTGGCACGACCGACTCCTATCGCGATGCCTGGTTCGTGGGCTACACGCCCAACCTGGTGACCGGCGTGTGGATGGGG
>CAZVVF010000175.1:0-7536 GCA_964630575.1 uncultured Burkholderiales bacterium
CGATCTTCACCAATGAGGGGGATTTAGAAGTCGCCGTTCGTGAGAGCGGAAAGGCCGTTCAGTTGTCCACGGTGGCGGTTGAAGAAAAAGGACTCGATGACTTTCAGCCTCTCTTGGCGACGTGCCACGGACTCAGGGCCAAGTCTTATCAGAAAAAGGGTGAGTTGGAGCGGGCTCTACGCGACGTTTCCAAGAGCATTTCCTTGCGCAACCTATCGGTTGATGAAGGTCGGCTTGAGCAGCGTTTTCACCTAGCCAAGGACCTGCAGCTACGCGCTCAGATCAATCAGTTGCGTGGGGCTGAAGCCGATGCCATTCGCGATCTGGGTCAAGCGGTGGAGTTCCTCAAAAAAGTTCTTGCTGAGGGTCGCGGCGACGCCGCCCCGCAGTTGATACTCTGCTTTCAGGACCGAGCCGTCATTCAGATGGCCGCAGGTCACGCCGAGGCTGGGATCGTCGATCTCACGAGCGCGCTCGAGCTTCTCGACCAGACCGATGGCGACCCGCAAACTCGGTTGGTGATTATGGACGGTCTCCTCAAGGCCTACCTGAAGACAGGTCGGTCCGAGGAGGCTCTCGGCGTGGCTCAGGGGCTCCTGGCTCACTATCACGCCGCACAGGCTTGGGCCTTGTACGCTGGCGTGCAGCTCATCCGTGGAGAGGTCTTGGAGCGTAAGGGAGATTTGAGGCAGGCCCTGGAGGGGTACAATCAGGCAGCGAGCTTAGTCAGCCAGTTGCTGGCTCAGGGGCAGACCGACGAGCTTTTGGAGCAAGTGGCCCAGGCCTATCTCGGTGTGGGCTCGGTTGAGTTGAAGCTTGGAAAAGCGGCCGCATCGTCTCCGCAGATCAAGCGCGCGCTCGATGTTTACACTCATCTTTTTCAGCAGCGTGGCAAGCCTGGAGTTCTGCCCCAGATGCTGAAGGCATACGCGTTGTTCGCTGCCGCGAATTTCTCTTTGGGGCATTCGGTGGAATCAAAGCAGGCTCTCAAGAGCGGCTTTGACATCCTGAGTTACATGGACGCGAACGGCGGGAAGGGCGGCGTTCCTTCCTCCCGTGGTTTTGAGAACGAAAAGGGCGAGTTGCATCGTCAAAGGGCATACGTTCTTCTCGCTGACGGTGATGCGGGCGCGGCCTTCAATGATTCCGAAGAAGCGGTCCGGCATTTCTTGGCGACGCGGCAAACGATAGAGTGTACTCACTGGAAAGACGAATTGGCCCGCACTTGGGTTCTTCGCTCCCAGATACTTTTTCACCTCAAAGACTTCGCTCAGGCCGAGAGCTCCGTTCAGGACGCCATCGCCCACTTCGAGGAGCAGCTCAAGGAAGGTCGCTACGAGTGTTTCTCCGACCTCCTTTCGGCGCTCTCGGTAAGGGCTGAGAACGCCTCCCGCTCCGGTAAGATCGAACTCGTTCTGGAAGAGTACAACCGGATGCTGACGATCACCAGTTCGGTGGCCAATTCGAGCCCCGACATCGATCACGAATTTGAAATGGCTAAGATTTTCGAAAAGCGAGCCAAAATCTACAGCAGTCAAGGACTTCTCAACGAGGCTTTCGCGGATTTCGAAAACGTCATCAAGCTCTACCGTTCACTGGTCACTCAAAAGGGCCGGTCGGAACTGGCCGGAGAACTCGTTCGGGTCTATCTCGAACGGGCGGAGATGACGACCAAGGCAGGCCACGGACAGCACGCACTGGGCGATCTTACCGAAGCCATCAACGTTGCCAAGGCGCTGGTGGGACAAGGGCAGGTCACAGCGGTTGCCGCCCTGGCAAAGGCTCTTCACCAAAGGGCTGACGTCTTGCGGGGCTTGGGACGGGGGGCAGAAGCTCTGCAGGACCTTGAGGGCTGTATCGGCTTCAGGAGTCAGTTGGCTCAGCAGAGTCAGGACCCGGACCTCATCGGTGAGTTGGGCAAAGCCTTTCTCGCCCAAGGTACGTTGTTGGTGGCTGCCAACCAAGTCGCCAAGGGGGCAGCGAGTCTAGACCAGGCCAATGCCATATTTACCAACATGGTGGAAGTTCAAGGTCGCAAGGAATACTCGAGCGATCTCGCTCAGGGGTTGATCACCCGGGTCTCCATTTCCGGGGACAAGAGCGATCCTGCGCTGCGCCAGGTGTTGATAAAAGCGGTCAACCTCGTGACTCAGCAGGCCAAAGAGGGCAAGCCGGTTGGAAAAGACTTCACGACCGAATGTTTGCGCACTGTTGTCGACCTGCTGCAGCGCGAAGATTTTGAGACCGTTGGAAGCCTCATCGACAGCGTCCTGAGCTTGGTGGAGACCGTGGTCACCGACGGCCGGAGCGAACAGGACTTCGTCAAGTTGACGGACTTGCTGCTGGCCGCTAGTGCAGGCTTGATCGATGACCGCCGAACGGCGAGACGCCCGCATTTCCTCTCGCTGGCCTGCGTCAGTTGCAACCGAGAGATCCAGATGTTCGGAAAGAATTCGCTGCCGCGCTTGGTCTACTGTCTCTATGAGTTGGGACAGGCTCTGGAGAGGAGCAAGCCGCCTGCCGTCCTGAACTACGTGGGCAGTTCCTTCGCTCTCTTGGGTGAACTCGCGTCCCAGCAGCAAGCCAATGAGGATTTCCTCCGAGAGCTCAAGATGATGGTATCCACATGGCGCTCATTGCCGCCGCAAGTACCGGCTCTGGCCAACGTCTCTCGCCACATGCTCAGTCAACTTTTACGTTTGACCTAGGTTAAAAGGGCTGTAAACGAGCTCTGCCTGCCGATCGAGTGAACCAATACGTCCAAGAATTTTCTTGTTAACAGTCACTTAACATGTGGCCTAAAAGATTTACGCATAATGCTGAGGACGACACTCGGAGGAAAGAATTATGCAGATCAGCACCACACGAAAAGCTGTTCAATATACAAATAGAGCGACCCAAACCCAAAACAGCCAAGGGCAAGAGAAAGAGGGGCAAAAGACCCCACCCCAAGAGCAAGAGGGAACGCTCTCCAATCAAATCATTGATAGTCTGGTCTCATCTCCTGACTTCACGAAAAAAGCTCTTTCCAAGATGAGTTCTGGAAATTCCATGACCATCAACATAAATGGCAGTGATGTCGTAACAATTCGAAACGAAGGGCCAACTTTGGCTCAGCGGGTTTTAGACGGCGGCGCGACAGTCATGGCGCAAGCTTCTCAGGAAGTTGTGCGAGTGATGAACGCGGACCCGGCCTTCGCTTTTAAGCAAACCGCAAGAGCGGCGCAAGAGGGTGTTCTCAACAATCTCGACAGTGCCACAAAATCGACCATTGACCCTTTCATCCTGCCGGTGCTGAGAACCGGTATGCTGGGAATGGATGCCAAGCGGGCCATCGGAACCTACCGCAACAAGGATGCTTCCTTGTGGGAGAAGGCCGTTGATATCACCCACGTTGCCACCGACGTCGTAGGACTCGCAGGGGCCGTCGGTAAGAACTGGGTACCCTTTTTGGAGCCCTACGCCAACACCATGACAGGTATCGGTCTCGTTGGAGACTTAGCAGCGGTGACATTCCACGCTATGGGCTACCTGACGGAGCGCGGTCAAGTCAACCTCGACAGTTTCGACGAGATCTTCTCGGCCTCTGCAGCGAAGCGAGACGCTGAAATAGCAGCCCGTGAGGGTCAGGATCAAGGCGCGAGCAAAGCCTCGTAGATTCTCTCAAGGCTGAGGTCAAAAGGGGACACTTCTCAGGGAGTGTCCCTTTTTTGATGTCGGTTCTAGGAGGAGTGCTCCTCGGGAGGCTGCTCGAGGCTCGTCTCACGGCGAGTGGTTCTCACTAAGAGCCGTTCGATTCTCATCCCGTCGAGTGAGTCGACACGAAAGGTGAGACCCTCCTGCAGTTCGACCTCGTCGCCTACAATGGGAGCTCGTCCGATCTGAGAGAAGATGACGCCACCGATGGTATCGTTCATGGTGTCGTCGATCTCCACGTCGAAGAATTTGTCGACGTCCTCGGTTAGCGCTAGCCCCGACACGGAGTAGAGGTTTTCGCCGATCTCCACGATCCGTTCGGGCTCTTCGATCTCGACCTCCTCGTCGACGTCCCCGACGATTCGGTTCAGAACATCTCCAAGGGTTAGCATCCCGGCCGTCCCGCCGTACTCGTCTAGGACGATGGCCAGACGGCTCCGCTTATCTTTGAGTTGGCTCAGGAGTTGAGAGCAGCGAAGGGTCCCTGGAACGAAGACTGGCTCTCGCCAGAGGGAGGTTATGCCACTGTCTAAGGCGTCTGGGTTCTCTCCTAGGAACGAGACCAGGTCCTTCATCAGAATGATGCCAACGATCTCGTCCATGTTTTGACCGTAGACCGGGTATCGATCGTGGCCTTCTGCTCCGGCGATCTCCATCAGTTCTCGGACGCTGCAGGTGGCCGGTACGCAGACCATTTCCGTTCGGGGAATCATGATCTGGGTCGCCACCATGTCGAAGAGCTCAAAGACCTGCGATATCATTTCGTTCTCGGCAGGCTCCGACAGTCCGGCTTGTTGTCTGGTGGCGAGCAGGGACTCGATCTCTTCTTCCGAGTAGACCTGCGCACCGTGGCCTCCTCCGGTGCCTTTCACGCCGAGCGGCTTCAGAGCCAGTCCCGTGAGCCAGGAGAGAAGCCAGATGGCCGGTCGACAGACCCTGAGGAAGACCTCGGCAACCGGTGCCGTTAAAAGCGCGATCTTGGTGGGCTGCGCGATGGCCAGCATTTTGGGGACCTGTTCCCCGAGGACCACGTGAAAGACCGTGACCACAGTCAAGCTTATGGCCAATCCCAGTCCGGTGCCGTCCTCGATCTCAAATCCGAAGATCTGGTGAACCCCGAACCACTCGTGCATGATCCGAACGACCTTACTCTCCGCCACCATACCGAGGGCAAGGCTTGCGACTGTAATACCGAGTTGGGCAGTGGCCACAAAGTCGTCGACTTTATTTTTTCCGCGTTGGACAGAGAGGGCGCCACGAACTTTTTGGCGGACCAACTCGTCGACACGAGTTTTTCGAACGGCGACCAGGGCGAATTCGCGCGCCACAAAGTAGGCGTTTAGGGCGAGCAGCACAAGAACGACGAATAAAGCGGTGAGAATGGTTACGCTGGGTTCGACGGCTGCGTGGTTAGCGCTCTCGGCAAATACGAGATAGGCCGATAACGATGAATCATGCATAGGGGCCCGAAGTTCGACGACAGGCGTTTAAACTTCCTCCTGTTGAGGACATCGTCAAAAGATGTTGACAGGCTCGCATCGACCCATTATATTTGGTGGCAGATCGGCGGGGTAGCTCAGTGGTAGAGCAGCGGATTCATAAGTCGTTGGTCAGGAGTTCAACTCTCCTTCCCGCCACCATACGAAAGCCCGAATTATCGGGCTTTCTTTTTTTTATTTCACTCTCAGCCTCGCCGCTCAAAGGAGTGGGTGAGGCTGAGAGCGGAATGGGCCTGTATGCGCAGAACCTTTTCACACCTTTGCTACGTGTTGCTCCTGTGGTCCCTTTTCGTACTCCCGATGTCGGCCCAGCCTAGGGACTCCTTTAGCGGTTTGTGGTGGGTGGCGCACGGCGGGGGAGCGCCGCTTCAGTTGAGGCTCTACCCGGACGGTACGGCCTGGAGCGACTATCCCGACAACAATCCCGGCCAGTGGAGCGTGGTGGATGGTGATAAGGCTGTCTGCCGATGGGCCGATGACTGGAAGGAAGTTCTTTTTCTGTCGGACGATGGCTGGAAAAAATGGGGATACAAACCCAAAGCTTCTCTTCAGGGTCCCCCTTCCAATACCAGTCGGGCCTATCGAGTGTGCTCATCGCCCGATGGCTGGTTTGGTCCCGGCCGCTGAGCCAGGAAGCCTCCGACGACCCTCGCCACAAGAGGCCCGCGCTCCGCAAGCAAAGATGACGTCACTTTAACAATCCTGAAAAGTACAACGTCGGTGGATACCGTAGGATGACCACTGACGAATATACTTGCATCGGTAGCATGCTGCCGACGCTCTAATAGAATAAGAGGATTATAAATATGCAGATTTCAACCACGAGACGACCCATGCAGAGCGCTATGAAGGTGGCCGATCAGGCCCCACAAGCCCAAGCCCCACAAGCCGATCAGAACGATGCCGCCGCTGGCGACGTCGTGGAGATCAGCACCCCTACACACGGTGGATACTACTCAGGAGGCCGGGTTGTGGCTCGCGCGGCCGGTGGTGCCATCACCGGTCTTTTGGCCAATAGCCTCGGCGATGGTTCGACCTGGGGGACCGCTAAACTCGGTGCTACGGTCAATGGCGTCATCGGAGCTGGCCTTGGAGCCTTTGGCTTCGGAGCCGTTGGAGGCGCTGCTGGTGGCGGCGGTGGCGCTCTCGCCGGTGCCGTGATCGGCGCTGGGGTTGTGGGCGTTCCAATGGCCATAAGCGGTGGCATCAAGGGTGCACTCATCGGCGTTGTGGGCAACGCTCTCGGCGGTGGAGCACTCGCCTTTGCGGGCTCTGGTGCTATTCTGGGTGCAGTAGGCCTCTAGGGCTTTCTCCTCAGCTAGAAAGCCGCTAAAGCGAGCCTCGGTCCCTTGGGACCGAGGCTTTTTGCTTTCCACACTAGGATTTGTTGATAAAATTTCAAAGATACTCCCCAGTAGGGGTGATCTTTGCAAGCTGTGCATCGGTTTCGTCTGAACACGAGAGTGGGAATTAGAGGTTAAGTTGTTGAGTGGTATTTGCATGGATATCGGTGGTACAAGGGCCCGGATTTACGAGTTCGAAGACGGACTGAGACTGGGTCAACTCGAGATCGAGCTGCCGGTCGTGGACCGTAAACTCACAACCGAGGAGAACAGCGTTCGAAGGGTTCAAGCCATCGCTCGATTGGTGAACTACTTCAGTTCAGAGCGCAAGGTCTCCAGGATCGCCACGGCCTGCGCGGGCCGCAAGGACCCGGACCGAACGAGCGTTACCCTGGTGAACTTCGCCGTCCCCCTACCGGGTCTCACAGCTACTGTCGAGGCAGAAACCGGCACCTCTATAGGGCCGCTCTTTGACGACGACGTGGCGGCGGCTTGGGGGCATCTCGTTTCCCCCAAAAGTCCCTTGGGAGAAGGGGGTCTCAACACCATTCTCTTGACCGCCGGCACCGGTTTGGCCGAAGCCCTCTGGGTGAACGGTGAGTTCGTGGACAAGAGCGACTACGAGAGAGCCTACGACCTCGGCTTGGAAGAAAAACTCCGTGGCGAAGGTTGGCGCGCCTCGGGGAACCCTTGTGAAGCTCTCTGTGAATTGGTGAATCTGAGGCGTCAAAGGTATCCGCTCGATCAGGTCGTGCTCTCCGGTCGATTCGTGCACATGGACCGTGAATGTTTGCCCTATCTCCAGAATCGACTGAACCTGGAGGTTCACCTCGTCGATCTTCCAGAGGCCCCGGCCTTGGGAGCCCTGCAGTTGCTGCAGGCCTCGGCTTCATAAAGGCGAACGCCAGGCCGTGTTCGTAGAATCGTTCTGGTCTCTCATACCCCCTCTCTTGGCGATCACTTTAGCGATCGTCACTCGTCAGGTCTTCTTGGCCTTG
>CAZVVF010000176.1:0-7522 GCA_964630575.1 uncultured Burkholderiales bacterium
CCGGAGTTGGGCGAGCCCGTCTCAGGGGACTTTCCTGGGGCCTCGGATGAGGATGCCTCGGTGCTCACGCCTCCGACTCATCCGGGAATTCGAATCGCTGCCTTCAATCCGGAGACCGATGAGCTCGACCAGGTCCTGTCGATTCCCTACAGCCGCCCAGAAGACCGCCCCACCGTGACCTTGGTCCGCCGTTCTCCCGATCAGCGCTTCCTGGCCCTTATCGTGAGTTTTGGGGAATCGGGATCGCCG
Source organism: uncultured Burkholderiales bacterium (assembly GCA_964630575.1). Lineage (GTDB taxonomy): Bacteria > Vulcanimicrobiota > Xenobia > Xenobiales > JADMJV01 > JAEXNA01. Next base: position 250 of record CAZVVF010000176.1, read on the forward strand.
GGGTTGTGGGTCTACGACTCTCAGAACGAGAGCCTGCTGTGGACGAGAATGGTGGTGGAGGGCGCAGCCAAGGGCATCGCTTGGTCGTCGGACTCGTCGGGGGTGGCGGTGAGCGATGCTAGGGGGTTGAGCATTCTAGACAATGCTCTGGGTATCGAGTCGGTGAGGCTCGAGCTCGACCTGGAGTCGAACATCGGGCTGCTTCCCATGTGGGGAGCGGGGCGTAAGCTGTTCTTGGTGAACGAGAAAGTGATTTACAAGGTCGAACAGGAGAGGGGGGTCGCGGAGCCGGCCTTCGATTCTCCGACCGCCGGCGACATGGTCTTTGAGCCCGTCAGTGAGAGCGTCGCCTTCAGTTCATCGCCTTTGGGTTATCGGGAGTTGACGATCCAGGATCTGGCCTCGGGGCAGATCTTGTCCAAGGTGGTCTATCCGGGTTCTCTCAAGCAAAAGGCTCAGGACTCCCTGGCCTACAAGGTCGGCAGTGCTATCCGTTACGCCTGGATCAGATGGGTCGGTAGGGGGTAGACACTGTCCCCGAGAATGGATTCTGCTCAACACGTTCCGAGAAAGGTTTATATCCTCGTATGAGTGATTTCCAGAAACATCTTTACGTCATCATGCATCCTAACCGGGCTCTGGTGGCTTCTCAGCTTGGTCCTGTCGAGTTTGGGAAACGCTACTCGGTGGGCACCAAACGCTACTATCAAGGGAAGGTCCTGTTCGCGGAAGTGGACATCAACTTTCGCAATGACTATTTCCCCATTGAAGATTACCTAAAAGAAACGGTAGCTCACGAGGATGGCACTCCTAAGCAAACCAAGATCATCAGCTCCTATCGTGTCTTGGAGCACCTCGACCTCGACGCCATTGGCAACCTCTACGCGACCACGGTAACTGGGCAGACGCTAGAGATTCAAAAGGCGGAGTATACCGCTGCCGAGGGTGATTCCAGAGAGATTCGTATCATCCAAGAGATCAATCCGCTGCAGCTTTTGGTGGCCACCACGCTAGACCACAGGACGTTCGGTGCGCAAATGACGGCCTCTGATAGTCCCAAGGGTGCTCCCAAGCTCTTTTACACTCAGATCGACCTCAATGTTGAGGAGTTCCTGGCTGACTGGGAGAAAAACCCGTTTCTGCCACCCCCCATCCCTGGGGTTCACCCCCAGAAGCTCTCCAACGCACTGAGGGAACTTAGGGATAGCGAGGAGCCTAAGACTTCAACCATCGGTTTGGCCTCTGTTTTGGATAAGGTCGTTTACCGGAAGCTGACAAAGGGGTTCTTTCTCTCTCACGGAGAGAAGCTCAATTATTATCCTCTTCCCAGCCACGAGGTACTCTCGCGCGATCACTATGCTTGGTATCGCTCGACGGACTAGCTCACTCTGTCTTTAGATTTGTTTTGAGGAATCGGAGCATCGTCTTCCAGGCCGATTCGGTCTGCTTTTTCTCGGCGGCGGTGACGTCGCTGAGGTAGGGGGCATAGACCAGGAAGCCATGGAGCGCGTCGGGGTAGATTTTAACTTCTACGGATTTCCCCGCCTGCTTCATGGCTTTTTGCATGAGGTGGGCTTGCTCTTCGGGGACGATGTCGTCGAGGGAGCCTTGGAGGATCAGCAGGGGGCAAGGAAGCTTGGAGGCTACGGAGACGGCGTTTCGAATCGCGAATGACTGGGGGCGTTTGTGGGGGCCGGGGCCGTAGGTCCGTAGGGTGACCTGGTCTTTTCCGAGTTTGCCGGAGCTCTTGAGGTAGCTATACCATTTGTAGATGTCCATGACGCCGTAGGCCTCGACGACGGCCTTGATGCTCTTCTCTCGGGAGGCGGCTAGTACGGAGATCAGCGCACCGTGACTCGCTCCGACGAGCGCCACCTTGTCGGGTTTGACTCTGGGGTGATCTTTTAGGATCTTGAGGGCGTTGAGCACGTCGTCCACCTCGCCCTTGGCGATCTCTATCATCCCTTGGGAGCCATCTTCGCCTCGAAAGGAGGGTGAGAAGACGATGTATCCTGCCCGAGCGAGCCGTACGCTTGAGTATCGGTGCTCTTTGGAGATTCCGCTTATTCCGTCGTGGTTGAAGATTACCAGCGGTAATTTCTTGCCTCCTGGGGGCAGGTAGAGCTCACCATTCACAAGTAAGCCATCACTGGTGTAGGTCCATTTTTTGATGGACACGCCTTCGCGCGTTCCAGCCGCTGACTCCTCGATCAGTTCTTGGGCAGACAGGGCACCGGTTAGGGTGAGCGCGGCGCACAGTAAACTTAAGAGGAAAGTAGGACGAATTTTGAGACGGAAGCACTTTATAGTAAGCCTAGTAACGATCATTTTACTGTCCTTTCCCGCAACGGTATCGGCTGAATCCTTTTTCCCGTTTCGGGGCGATCGGGGTCCCCTTGAGGATTTTCAGCCCCAGGCCGCCCTCTGGTTGACGGATGACCTTATTCTGGTCTCGGATCAGCGCTTCAATAATCTTCAGACCTTCGATCTCAAGGGGCGTCGATTTCGGCTTTTTGATGCAGCCACCAACAAGGCTCCGGCTCAGTTCGTGGGGATGGCTCCGTTGGCTGACGATGAGTTCTTGATCTTGGGCTCTCACTATCACGAGAAAAATCATCCGCGCTATGTCGATCAGCGCAGTCGGATTCACAAGTTTCACTTCGACGTGGACAAGGAAGAGTTGCGCCTGGAGGACTTTAAGCTCAATCTGTCGCCGCAAGATGCGCTCCGTAAGACTCGCATGTGGGGCTCTACTCCCAAGCGCCAATTGCAGTTCGCTGGTATCGGGGTGGACAAAGCTAAAGATGCTGTCTGGTTCGGCTTGGCCAAGCCAGATTCCGAGTCCGGCAGTCTCGCTCTGCTGCGTTGCTCTCTGAAGCAGTTGTTGTCGCAGGACGAGGACTTGGAGTTTACTGAAGTTGATACCGGATTCAAGTTGCCTTTGGAGAAGCGTTCTAGTCGACCGATGTATTTGACCGACTTAGAGGTTCTGGATGATGGTAGCCTGCTGTTTCTGTTGACAGCCGATGACCTCGAAGGGAAGCGGTTCTGCACCAACTCGCTTTGGCGCTGGAAACCCGGTGGTAAGGCCGTCATGGTGAAAGAGGACCTCGCCGCGGAGAATCGGGCAACCGGAATGGCTGTTCGGCACCTCGGTGGCGGACGTTACAAGGTGGCACTGGTCTGCGACAACGTGACCTACGAGACCGGGATTCCGGCCCGTTTGGTCGTTCTTGATACTCCCTTAAAGCTTCACTAGGGCCGGGGCTCTGGGGTTGGCCTGTTCGGGCCAGCCCTTTTTTTGTGGAAGGCCAGGGTGTGCTCTCCCTTGGGGCTTGCTGACTCTTGCTCTATCGAGAAGCTGTCGACTGAGGTTTCTCCTCGTCGAGCCTGAGGTAGCGCGATGTCTCTTTCATGAGGTCGTGGAATTTCTTCCCGTCAGGGGCTTTGGCCGCCTCGCAGAACTCGGCTAGAGAGCTGTTCAGGTCCGAGAGCATTTGGTCGGTGTAGGTGTTGAAGAACTGAATCTCGTGATAGAGCGAGGGGTTCTCTTCGGCCACCTCTGCCGCTGTTTTGATCTGCTTGGCAAAGGTCGTACTGGCAACTTTTCCCAGGAGATCGAAGGGGAAGTTGGAGTGGGAGACGGCCCTTCCAAAAATGAGGTTGATCAAGTGGCTCATTCCGAGGACTACTGTCATCAGTTTGTCGTGCTCTTCGAGTTGGATTTCATAGAGTCCGAGGGCAGTGTCGGCGAAGAGAGATTTGGCGTCGTCAGTGGCTTGTCGATTGCCGGCGTCGCAGACGATCACGGCCCTTCCGCTCAAAAGGACCGCGCCTGGAGCAAACATGGGGTGGAGCGAGGTGACGTGAAGTCCCCGTTTGGCTGCCTCGCGCAGAGGCTGGATCAGCTCTGCCTTGAGGCTGGCGATGTCGAAGACTAGCGGGTTATGGTCGTCGGAGACGATGGACAGCAGTTCTGTTAGGATTGTTGGCGTCGCAGAGAGGGTCGTTGCTAGGACGATGACGTCGGCTTTTTTGGCGGCGGCATCCAGTGGCATTTCGAGCGCAGAGAAGGGTCCTTCGGTGGGGTCAGTGATACTGACGCGATGCCCTTGCGACTCGAAGAATCGGGTTAGCCAGCGACCCATTCGGCCGTGTCCCCCGACGACGTGGACCCATTTTCGCGGGCTGGTGTGAACGATGGGGGGTAGTTCTGCCTGGGTTTGAACGGCGGCTCGCATTAAGAGTTCAGCGATCTCTTCGGCTACTCTCTGGTCGAGGCCCACGTCGCGAGCCCTGGCCCGAGCTCGTTTTAGCACTTGTACCTCGACCCTAAAGTCTCGGATCGGTAGGCCCTTTTGTCGCTTGATCTCACCGATGGCCTTGGTCGTTTCTAGGCGTTCGGAGATCAACTGGAGAATCTGTTTGTCGAGGTCGCCAACTTGCTGGCGGAGTGCGGATAGGTCCATGTCTGGCATAGCTGTGTTTTTGCCACGAGGAGGAATTCTCCTAGAATCCGAACGCACTCTCGTGCGTGACTATCTGTTTTTCGAGGGAATGTCGATGGATTGCGTCATCGGGCTGGCGGAGTGGGAGAGGATGGTCAAGCAGACAGTTCTTCTCGACCTGAAACTCGCTGTTGACGTCAGGCGTGTTGCCGCCAAGGACCGGGTCGATGACGGGGACCTCAATACCAAGAAGTTGTCAAAGCGCATCCGCAGTTACGTGGAGCAAAGTCAGTTCTATCTCATTGAGACGCTCGCCGAGAATTTGGCAAAGCTGATCCTGGAGGAGTTTTCAGTGACTTCGGTTGAACTGCGTTTGTCTAAACCTGGTGCCATCCGTGGTGCCGACAACGTGGGCGTTGTAATTTTTCGAGGAGATGACTGATGACATTGGTAGTTCTTGATTTGGGGAGCAATATAGAGCGGGAGGCGTCACTGGTGACCGCTCTGGAGCATCTCGCCGGGCATTTCTCGCTTTTGAAGGCTTCGTCTGTTTACAGGACGGTTCCAGTAGGGATGAGCAATCAGCCGGACTTTTTTAACCTGGCGCTGGAAGTGGAGACGGATAAGTCCATTGAGGACATCAGAGCCGTGGCGACTTCCATTGAGGATGAGATGGGGCGCAACAGGTCTGGGCCAAAATTTGGGCCTCGAAACATCGACATCGATATCGTGCTCTTTGGTGACCTTGTGGATGCTGAGCGCAGAGTGCCGCATCCCCAGGCCCTTGGGGAGTTGTTCGTGGTGGCGCCTTTGGCAGAATTGCGCCCCGATGGTTGCCACCCTGGTACGAAGGAGCCTTGGAGAGAGGTCCGTGCGACCCTTTTGGATGGGCGCTCTGGTCAGGATGCCGGTGTGGTCAAGCAGTGCGACTTGAAGGACCTTCCACTGGGAGATAAGGCCTCAGCCGCTCTCATAGGTTGATACTGCGCCCTCCGTCGACGGCGAGGATCTGTCCCGTCACGTAGTTCGAGCGGCTGAGGTATTCGACCGCTTCGGCGATTGAATCCGCTCCGCCGTAACGTTGGAGCGGGACCTGAGAGAGCATTTTATCCATGGATTCGTCGGAGTTGGGCGGCGGCAAGGCTGCCCCCGGTGAAACCCCGTTGACCCGGACCTCGGGGGCGAGTTCGAGCGCTAGGCATTTGGTCAGGGCTTCCAAGCCCGATTTGGCAACGGAGTAAGGCAGAAACTTGCGCAGCGGGAAACGGGCCCAGATGTCAACGATGTTTATTACGTTGCCGTTCGACTGGCGCAGCATGGGTAAGAGTCCCATGGTTAAGAGAAAGGGCGACTTGAGGTTGACCATTTGGAATGTGTCCCAGTGCTTGACCCAGTCTTCGGGGCGAACGGTCGGGTAAAAGATGGACGCGTTGTTGACCAAGACTTGGAGGCCGCGGTTTAGGTTTGTGGTCGACTCCACGAGGGAATCTATCCCTGCTTCCTGGGAGAGATCGGCTTGGACCAAATGGGCAGAGCGTCCCAGGGTCCTGACCTGTCGGGCCGTTTCTTCGGCCGGTTCCTGGGAGCGGTTGTAGTGAACCACAATGTCGAAGCCAGCTTCAGCGAGTTTTATGGCAGAGGCTCTTCCAAGTCTGATGCCGGCACCTGTGACCAGGGCTAGTTTGGAGTTCGATTGAGTCATGTAGGAATCATACCCGTCGCCTCTGGCGAGAAACCCGGTGCGGTGTATCCGTGCGCTCGGAGTTTTCGTTCTAGCAGGCGCGGTCGCTCGGTTGGGGAATAGCAAGTTCGGGAGAAACGATGGATTACGCGCAAATCCCTCCGGGAGAGGTCCTTGACGGGCGCTTCGAGGTCCGCCGCCTGATAAAGTCAGGTGGTATGGGGGCAGTATACGAAGTCTCGGACCGCCTGCTTGGGGGCAAGACCTTCGCTGTTAAGCAGATTCGGCCGTCAGCGGACCCCAAGGAATTTCAGCAGGCGAAGAGTCATTTTATTGGTGAGATTGGCGTCATGCAGTCGCTGCATCATCCCAATATCCCCAAGATTATTAGCTCTTTCTTTCGTGGGAACTCCTTCTTCTTCGTTATGGAGTTTGTCGACGGTATCGATCTGTCGGCCTTTCGTAAGAGTCACGGCGCTGTGGGGTTGGCGGTGGATAAGGTCGTGGGCTGGATGGTGCAGGTGCTCGATGCCCTGGCCTATGTGCACGACAGGACTCACCCCATTGTTCACCGGGATATCAAGCCTTCGAACATATTGCTTGACGAAGCGAGCAATCGGGTCGTTCTGATCGATTTTGGCATTGCCCAGGCGACCGACCCGGCCGACGGGTGGATCGGGACTCCGGGTTATGCCGCCGGCGAGCAGCAGATGGGGCAGCCTGAGCCTCGTTCGGACCTGTACGCGCTGGCCGCGACAATGCATGAGTTGTTGAGCGGAGTCCGTCCAAGGGGGTTTGATTTCTGCAGCTTGGCTGAGCTCAAGGTGCAGGCTCCCGATGGATTGCAAGAGATCCTCGACCACGCTCTCGAGCCGTGGGCGGATGATCGTATAGAGAGCGCGCTGGAGATGAAGAACCAGTTGCTAGCGTTGCCTGGCCTGTCGATTCAGGGGCGATCGGAGAGTCGCGCGCACACCTTTGATCTGGCCGCCGATGTTTTGAATCGGGAGGTCATCGTTCCTGGCCTCAAAGAGTTGATCGAGCGCTTTGGTAACGAGTGTCAGACCCCGTACATCCCGTCGACCTTGTCCTTCAGTCGATTTGTGCTGGGCTCCATGACGTCGTTTGAACTGGTGATCTCCAA
>CAZVVF010000177.1:0-7522 GCA_964630575.1 uncultured Burkholderiales bacterium
CGTCGTACCAGGTTTCAAAAAGCAAACGAAAAATCCACTGAGTCCAGCGATAGTAGTGAGGATCAGCCGTGCTCACCTCACGCTCCCAGTCGTAGCCAAAGCCCAGAGCCTTGATCTGCTGCTTGAAGGTTTCGATGTTCTTCTTGGTCGTAACCGAAGGGTGGGTTCCTGTCGCTACCGCGTATTGTTCTGCCGGTAGTCCAAAAGCATCCCAACCCATTGGGTGAAGAACGTTGAATCCGGACATACGCTTCCAGCGGGCCAAAATATCGGTCGCCGTGTACCCCTCGGGATGCCCAACGTGTAGGCCCGCTCCACTCGGATATGGGAACATGTCCAAAACGTAGAACTTGGGTTTCTCCGGATCAAAATCTGGGTCACCAGGCCCTGGTGTGCGAAAGGTATTATTCTCCTCCCAGTATTCTTGCCATTTCGGTTCGATACGTGATGGTTGGTAACGGCTACTCATTAACGATGCTCCTCGGACGGTTGTAGGCACAAGAAGAGAGTCGGTCTAGCGAGTCTTCGAGATTCTCAGCGTGGTTGAACGAGAATCCGCTTTTCCTCTTCGAGCCTTCTCAGGAACTCTTCTGCGTGGCCTTTTTTTGAGGCGGAGTCAGTTCTGAGGGCGAAGTCAAAAAGCCTCTGAAGCAGATCCAACGCATTTCGCTTTCCGAGGCCGGGCAAGAACGTTGCGAACCTCTCCCACATAGCACTGGCCACCATTCGATTTTCCACATCGAAGGTAGAAAGTGTCGATGCTAACAGTTGACCCAAAGACTCCAGAAGCTCAGGTGATAGACTTCCTTGGCAGAGCACTGTGCGCTCGAGAACGTCTTCGAGGAAGGTCCAATCGGCGGGTTTGTCGTGCCCCCCTCGTTGCCAATCGGTCAGAAGACCTAGCGTGATCTCCAACATCCTAGACCACTCTCGTTGGTCGCGGGCTGGTTTGAGCCACGCCGTCTCGAGCGCCGGTTTGAGATGGTCTTCTCGCAAGCTTCTCAGGACCCGGAAATACTCCATGTAGAAGTCGAAATCTAAGCGAGCCCCGGCTTTGCCAAAGTGAGTGAGAAGCCGCGAAAACCTACCGCACAACGAGCTTATCTCATCGGTCTCGGCGCTGGTGGCCTGCATAGCGCGACGGAGGTGGTGGATCGCAGCGACGTGCAATCCGCGAGACTGGAGAAATTCTGCCAATCTCAAGTGGGCTCTCACGCGACATTCCGGACCGCCGTCGATGGCTCGTAAGAGGTCGATCATAGCGAGACCGCGGTCGCCTCTGAACAGCGCCATCTCAGACCGCCTGAGCAACAAGCGCCCGGCTTCCGGGGTCATCCGAAAGGGTAGCAGGTGGCCCAACAAAAGTTCGGCCTCGACATCCCGATTCTCAGAATCGAAGGCGCGGAACTTGGCGGCCAAGAGCTTATCCAACTCGGGACTAGAATCAGCCCGCAGTTCGTGGTCAACGCAGCTGAAGGTCACGATCAGGTAGGTTTCCAAAATTCTATCGATGAGTGTACTGCTGGTGATAATGGAGTCAAAGTCTGGGTCCTGGAGGAGACCGGTTGCCAGCTCCCGGTACCATGATCCCAACGACGTCCTGAGCAACCAGTCCCCAAGCTCAGAGAGCTGACCTAGAACTTTGAGCACCTCCATGGTGGTAGGGGCCGCGATGGTCTGCCAAGCCCGACACCAATCTTGGGCCAGGACCTCGACCTCGTGAAGCTCTGAACCAGGGCGCAAGGAGACCAAAACTCTGAGTTGCTCCAGGGCTGTATCGGCCCTTCCCGAGCGCAAATGAGCCACCGCAGCGTGAAGCGACGATAGGACCAGAAGCTCCCTATTCTCCTCCCCCTCGGCAAAAAGGGCGTCGTAAGCTCTCTGGGCGGCAAGGTCCAAATGACGGAGTGCGTCATCGTGGCGTCCTTGGAGGGACAGCACTCGACCCAAGTCCAGCAGCAGCTCAGCATTGAGAGAGCGCCAGCGCGGGTGTTCCCGCAGGTCCTCAAGGGCGGTTAAGGCTCGCTCGAAGTGGCCCAAGGCCTCTTCAAACTGGCCTCGATTCTGCAGCGTGTGACCGGACCAACGCCAATACCGATATTGGTCAAACGGGGTCAGGTGACCGTCGGGGAGTGATGCCAGTTCGTCGACCCACATCTCCAGAGCCCGGCCGTTGCCCTGATCAAAGGCGGCCTGCGCTGCATACTTTAGAACCAGGGCGTACTCCCTGAGCAAGACCTCGGGTACCTCATCGAGGCTCGCGCAAGCCTGGGCGAAGGCTCGAGCCGAGCGCTCGAAGTAGGTCGAGCCATCCTCGGTGAGCCCAACCCGGCAAGCTGCCTCTCCGAGGTGAAAGTAGAGTTTCCCCAGCTGAAACAGGCGAACCTCGGAGATGTCCGGTTCCTCTTCTCCCGACGTCAGAGCGACTCCGACCAGGCCTTGTAGAGGAAGCTCCAGGCTCTCCTCGGAGGAGTCGTCCGCATCGGGGCGCCGACCGAGTTCCAGGGCGCGACGGCCGCAAATCAGAGCCAGGTGTGGTTCATCGAGGCTCAGATAGAGGGCTGTGAGATTGCTGAAGCTCTGGCGCAGAGCGGTCCAGACCGGAAGATCTGTATCGCCCTGAACCTCCCTGCTGAGCAGGTCGTACTGCTCGGTGGCCCCACGAAGGTCGAGGGCGGCCTGAGAGTAGTCGCCGAACTCCTTCCATTTGGCACCGCGAGTGAGCAGCAGAAACGCGAGCAGCCCTCTGAGATCGGACCGACCCTCATAACGGATACGTCTCTTGGCCCAGTCGATGAACTCACTGAGCTTTTCTGCTTCCCCTACCGAACTCGATTCGGCGACCAAACTGGCCTGAGCGGCCGTGAAGGCCAGCAACGATTCGAGATCGAGTCGACCCACCGCCACGTGATAGCGAAGGACCGAAAGAGCCCTCTCAAAATCGCGAGCCGCCTCACGCCTCTGCCCGAGACGCTGGTAGAGTTGGCCTCTGAGACTAAGCGCCTGAAGCCCCAGTTCGGCTGTCGAGCCGGCCATGAGTTGTTCCACAGCCGCCTGGGCCTGCTCCACGGCCTGGAGGTCTCGTCCCTCGGCCGCCATCGCTTGAGCGGCCACAAGAAAACACTCCCCTCGCAACCGATAGGCCCTCTCCGGGCTCATCTGCTCTAGATCAGGGATGGCTTTGCTCAAGTCGAGCAGCACCCTCTCGTGGTCTCCCGCAGCCAAGAACGCTCGCGCTGATTGAAGCAGAACGCGGCACCGAAGTTCAGCCAGATTGTGCTCACCGCCGTCAGACAGGTCACGCTCACGGAGCAACTCCAGAGCCTTCTGGGAACTGGCCAAGGCCGTCTCCAGGTCATCGTTTTGCAGCGACGCCTCAGACATTCGGCTGTGGGCCGATGCCATGGCGTGGAGCATGCCCAAGTCACCAGAGGCGAACTGCCCCGAAAAGAGTACGATAGCATCCTCAAAGTCGGGGACAGCTTCCTCCACCAGGCCCAGTTCGAGCAGGGACAGACCCCGAGCGTTGTAGACCCAAGCGAGTTCTTCGCGCAGCTGCCCTGCCCCGTTTTGAACAGCGCTCTCCAAGGGGGAAGCCACGGCGTCCAAAAGAGCGACCCGGTGAAAGAACAACCCCTCGTCCTGCAGCGTTGAGAGTTCTTCTTTCCACAGCGCCAAGGAGTCTCGCTCAACGAAGAAGCGCTCTATGAGAAGATCGGCTTGACCCGACTCCTCGATCCAATTCAAGGCCGGGAGCAACTCCCCGCGACGAGGGGTCAGAAGAAAACTCTCAGCGAGCGCATAAGCCGACGATTCCACCTCCGACGATATATCTCTGACCATTTCCAGGACCGCCCGGTGGCCCAGACCCAAGGATGGGGTCGGCTCGTCCCAGAAAGCGAAGAGGCTGGGAAACATCTCCAGGGCCCGCAGCACGACACTCGCATCTTGTACCCGCTGTTGCAGGTGCTTCAGCGGCACGGGTCGGTCGTAGAGCCCGAGCACGGCTAACAGGCGAAGAAAGGTTCGGTATTTCTCAGGGTCGATAAACTTGGACCGCGCCATGGAGAAGAGGTCGTTGAGGACATCCAGGGTGATGGGATAGCTCTCGTCCAAATTCCTCAGGTCTCTGAAGGCTCTAGCGACGAAGAGTGACCCAGCAAATTTTCGATAGGCGTGCTGCTTCTCCGTCTCGCTCAACTCAAGCCCGATCAGTTGACGCGAAAAGGTCTCCTCTTGGACCTCGGCGAGATTCCAAGTCCGGTACTCCATATAGGGATAGGATGGAAACTCCAAGGCTCCAAAGTCGGTGCCCGTGATCAAAAGATGCACTCCAGGTGGCAGGGTCAACGGCACGAGAGAGCGCGGGACCTTGCCAAACCCGTCGAGGATAAGCAGGAAGCTGCGATTCTTGTTGAGCTTCTTCAGTTGGCGAAGATAGCTGGCCAGACGGTTCGCCAATCGCTCTGAGGAGACACCCAGAGTCGCCAGGTCATCGGCCAGTCGAGCGACTTCTTGGCCCAGGGACTTGAGACTCTTGAGCGGTACCGAAGTCCAGCCGAATTTTTCCAGACTCTGCTCGGAAGCGATGTGGTCGTTGAGCCTTTCCACAACGGTTGCCAACCTGGTCTGAGGAAAACGGTCGACCCGCAGATAGAGAACGGGATAGTCATCGGGCAAGGGCGAGCATTGCGGGTTCGTGAGGGTTCGGCAAAGGAACGTCTTACCGGTCCCGGGGGCTCCCTGACAAAGGAGAATACTAGCCGCCTCGCTGGACTGTCGAGACACCACCTCGGCGATCTCGTTGGCCACCTTTCGAGGCCTGGCGTCCGGTCCCGAAAAGGACTGGGCCTGACAGATGCGAGAGATGCGATCCATGGTGTCCGCATCCCAGAGTTCACCGTTTTCTTGATCGTCGAAGAAGCTCGGCCAAGACGGCTCCTCCACAGAGCCCTCATCCGGCGTCTCGGCTTCGGACGGGATGGTGAACTCCTCGCCTTCCCAATCGGAGAACTCCTCGGCTCCCTTCTCGTCGGCCTTGACCACGACACTCCTTCGGCCGCGCTCCATGCGAGGCCCGACCATAACGTCGGGCACCCCTCGCAAACTCAGGCCGCTGGGGAAGGTCAGGACCACCGCCTCTGACCCCTCACCACCGACGTCGGTCTTCAGTTTGGCGGTGCTCCACAATCGACGGCTCTCGTCCAAGAAATCGGCGAAGAGGCTGCTGAGCCTCTCGACTTGCCCTCTCACCTCATCGAGCCGAGTCTTCGCGTCGGGTCGCATGAGACTCAAGCTCCAACCGAGTAGACCCTGAAGCGGTCCCGGCACTCCACCATCGAGTCCAAGCCACAAACAGAAATCGCGAGGTTTCTCATTGTCGAAAAACACTCGGCGCAGGGTGCGCGCTTCTTCCCGGTCGAGATGGCCCATAATTCTCTGACTGTAGGAGAGAAAGAAAATCGTGTGTTCGAGTGAGCCTGCCTCTTTGAGGACCGGGTCCAAGAGGGAAGCCTCCTCATAGAAGTGGCGGAGAAAACCACCCGCCAAACTGGCGTGCAAACGCACCAGATACTCGAGACCGAAGAACAGAGCCCGACCGAGAGGAAGGACCTGTCTCTGCTCGTGGGCTCGCACCAGCGCCGTCAACTGCTCTGCCAAGAATGGGGGGTCCCCCTGACAGGCAAAAATCCGCTCGTCCAGTGACTCCACGGGTTCGTTGACATCGCGAAAGCTGTTGAGGGAGCCTCCGGCATTGACCAGGGCCAGTTCACTTCGGTCGAGCCAGACAGAATAGCGGGTCGGGTCTATCAAGGGTTTGCAACTCAGCCAAACCTCGCCGCGCCCCAAACTTATCTGAAGGTATCCATCTTGCCTAACGTGAGTGACCAGATCCCAAGACGACGACAGCAGGGTTAATTCCGAAATCCAACCATTGAAGGGCTCCATCATCTCCGCTAGCAAAACGGCGGAGCGGGCTGGGTTATCCTGACGGATCGCGTCCTCGGCCTCGATCATCCAGGGCAACAAGCGGCACTCCCCGCCGAATCCGGCCCACTGCAAAAACGGATGCAATCTCTGCCCTTGAAAAACGAGATTCAGAACGGCCTGAACGCGAGGGTCGTCGGAGTGAGCCGGGAGTCTTTCGATGACTTCGCGGAAGTCCTCGATCATCTGTTTGGTGGTAGGATTGAAGTCACCAGCGAACTCGCTGCCCGTCAACTCAGCGATGGTGCCTTGGCCGAGACCGGTCGCAAAACGCAGGGTGAAGTCGACGGCCTCCAAGGTGGACAAGAGCGAGGTTACCAGGTCGTTGTTGTCCTGCGATCGCACCAAGCGATGCAGTATCACTCTCAGGTGAGCGGGCAGCTTGGCTGTTGAGGGGAAAGCCGGGTGAAGATGTCCTTTGCCGAAGAGTGGTACGATCGGTGTCACGTTCTCTGGTGTTCTCTCTCTCGGTATGGTCTCGTGCACGTGGTGAGCGAGAAGGTCCGTATCCATGCCGAACAGAGGGGACTCCAAGGGAGCAAAGTAAGAGCGCACCCTGTCGATAGCCTCGTCGAGTTGGTGGCCATTACCCGTGCGTTGGTCCCTACTCTCAGAAGGCAGACGAGACCGGATATGCTCCCAGTCCTCGTTCCTCAAGGGCTTGGAAAAGAGCACTTCTTCCCCGGTCTCGCAGTGGTGCAAGCGGTCCTGCTCAAGGCTCCACTCCTCCTCGAAATGGATAAACGCAGCTAGAGCAGCAGCCTGCAACTCCGAAGCTCGCCATCGATGAGCGAGTCCGAGCGGGAGAAGATCCAACAAGCCCTCATGGGAATCAAAAACAGGAAGTGAGGAGTCTCCACCGATCCACCAGACCAAGAACTCTTCCCCATTCGAACCTTTGCCAAAGTGCCGAACGATAGAGCCGAGGGGCTTCTCGGATTTTTTTAAAGGATGATCGGTCTGGAGGAGGTCGTCGACCTGATAAAATGGATCGAGAACCTGAACTAGAGTAGACAATAGCCCACCCCAGCCTAACAGGTCCCTCAACACCGCCTCGTCCGATTCCGATTCGGGGCGGATCTCTTCGTTCTGGTTGGTACCAGACCGTTGACTCATTGCTCGACCTTCGCCAATGTGAGGAGGCCTCCTACGCCTCCTTGCAACTCGGCTGGATCACACCGGCGAGGTCGAGCAGTGAGCGATTTTCAGACAGGCCTCAAACTACGACTGTGGTCGGGTCATGGAGATGGGCTCTAGCAGGTCTTCGAGCTGCTCGGCGCTCAACTCGGAATCGCGCAGCGCCACTTCTCGAATGGTCTTGCCTTCCTTGGCCGCCGTTTTGGCGATCTGAGCCGCTTTGTCGTATCCGATAACCGGTGCCAAAGCTGTTCCCAGCATCAGTCCGCGTTCGACTCCATCCGGTCCAGCGGAGGTAGCCTCAAGACCGACCAAACAGTCATCGGTAAAGGCGGTCACCGCATTGCTGAGTAGGTCCACGCTCTCGTTGAGGTTGCGGGAAGTGACCGGGAACATG
>CAZVVF010000178.1:0-7516 GCA_964630575.1 uncultured Burkholderiales bacterium
GATCACCTTTCGCTCAGCTCCCTGATCGAGGAATTCAAATTCATAGATGACGTTGCCATCTTCGGAGTCGAGTTCACTCTCGAGTAACTCGCCACCGGGAACGGCTTTTTCGGCAGCGGCGGTGGCTTGCCTCAGGGTGATTTTGGCGGCTTTGCGAAGGGCGATCGCTTCCTCTGCGTCGGTTCGCTCTGCGGCTGGGAGCTGAACACTGCTGCGGTAGGTCACCGGATCGGCTTGAGAGCTGAGAACCAGGGTGGAAGCGATAGCCAGAGCGGTCAACGCTTTGCCTATGGTGTGGATTGGATTCATTGTTAGGCTCCTTAGGTTTTCGATGACTTCAGTCTCACCCTAAAACCTTCAGCCGTGCAAGTGGTTTTGCAGCTTTCTAAGGTTCTTCTCAGAAAGTCCGCGAGAGGTCAGAGCGCTCTGGTGACAGAGCTTGACTAATTGTTTCTTTTAAAGTAACAATTAGTCATCCCTTGGGCTTATGCCCTACGAAAGTTTGAGAAAATAGCATGTCGAATCTCTTTACACCCCTAAGCCTGGGTGCTCTCAATCTCAAAAACCGCATCATCATGGCTCCTTTGACTCGCTCTCGCTCTCCCGGTCGAATTCCCTCAGACTTAGTCACGGAGTACTACCTCCAACGCGCCAGCGCTGGCTTGATCATTTCCGAAGCCACCTCTGTGACCCCCCGAGGTGTAGGCTACGTCGACACTCCAGGGATCTGGTCCGATCAGCAAGTCGAGAGTTGGACGAAGGTCACCAGCGCCGTGCACAAGGCCGGTGGTCTCATTGTGCTTCAACTCTGGCATGTTGGACGCATCTCCGACCCCAGTCTTCTCAACGGCCAAGCACCCGTTGCCCCCTCGGCCATCGCTGCCAAAGGCCATGTGAGTCTGCTCAGACCTGAGCGTCCCTATCCCGTTCCCCACGCCCTAGAGGTGTCCGAGATAGAGCAGATAGTGGAAGATTTTAGAATCGGTGCTCAAAACGCCAAACGGGCTGGCTTTGACGGTGTGGAGATCCACGGTGCCAACGGCTACCTATTGGACCAGTTCCTCCAGGACAAGTCCAACAAACGGACGGACGAGTATGGTGGCTCTATCGAAAACCGGGCCCGCTTCATGTTGGAGGTCACCGACGCTGTCGTCTCAGTGTGGGGCGCGGACCGAGTAGGGATGCATCTGGCTCCCCGCGGCGACGCTCACGATATGGGAGACTCTGACCGAAAATCCACCTTCACTTATGTAGCCAAGGAGTTGGGGGCGAGAAAGCTCGCCTTCATAGCAGCCCGCGAGCACGAGGCTGCCGACAGTCTCGGTCCCGAACTCAAGCGAGCTTTCAACGGTCCCTATATTGTCAACGAGGGCTTTACCAAAGAGTCCGCCGAGAGGGCCATCAGAGAGGGGAGGGCCGATGCTGTTGCCTTTGGCAAAGCCTTCATCGCCAACCCCGATCTCGTGGAGCGGTTCCGCAGCGGGGCCCAACTCAACGAGCCTGACCCGGCCACATTTTACAGTGGTGGAGAGAAGGGTTACCTCGACTATCCCGTTTTGGCCATCCAATAAGTTGCCGCTTGCGACGTTCGCCAGGGCTAACGTATAGTCGAGCCATGGCACCTGCAAACACACAATTTGCCGTCGCCGTCCACTTAATGGCGGTGCTAGGCTGCCACGGCGCTGTCTCCGGGACAGACGACGTGGCGCCTATCACCTCGTCGTATCTGGCCGGCAGCGTCAACGCCACTCCAAGCTTTGTGCGTCGAGTGTTGGCCGTACTGGCCAAAGCGGGATTGGTCAAAACGATCCGAGGTCCAGGGGGATCTTGCTCCCTGCAAAAGCCCCCTGAGGAGATCACGCTCCTCGATATCTACCGAGCTGTGGAAGCGCCCAAAGTCTTCGCCTTACACTCCTATCCACCAGAGGAAAAGTGCTCGGTCAGTTGCCGTATGAAAAAGGTGATGACAGGCCTCTTGGATCAGGCCCAAGAGGGAATGGAAAAGAGCCTCAAGGAGCAAAGCCTAGCCGACTTTGTCACCCAACTCAAGAATCCGTGCTAAACGCCTGACCGGCAAAAGGTGACCCCGAGCGGCTTTAGGGGCGAGTGTAGTCCACAACCTTTTCGATGCGCCCGGACGCTTCGTCCACCACCGTGAAACGATGCACTTCAGCATTCTTGTCGCCATCATCGTCAGCGTACTGAGTGACGTGGATCTTGCCGTTGTTCTCCTGGAAAGAGAGATTGAGCATCGTGCGGTAGTTTGTCTCAGTACCGTTGTAGCGCTGAACATCGTAGTCTCTCTTCGAGCTATCACCTTGAAACCTCATGTTGCTGCCGACTTCGGCATCTCCTGAGAGGTCGAGGATATCAGTCACGCCTACATCGCGGTTGCGATCTCGGGAATCGTTGTCGTAGGTCTTGGAGTAGTTCTCCAGCCTTTGAAATACGTCTAAGTATCCGCGACCTGTGAGGGTGTCGCGGTAGGGGTTTGTATTGAGCATGTTGGAACCTAATTTCTATTTATGTTCTCTCAACATAGGCGATCAACCCCGATGTTTTGTTGCCGTCTTATTAAACTGTCGTGGGCGAGCGCGACTCTCTTAAAGGAGCTCGGACCAGTCCATTCTCGCTTCGGCGATGTAGATCACTCGGTCACCCTTTTCAACTTGGAACGCTTCCCAGTTGAGAATCTGCTTGCCTTCACGCTCCACCGAGATCAATTTGGTTCCTTCGGGCCTCATTCTGGAGGCGATCTCCTTGTAAGGCTTTCCGAACTCACTCGTCACGCTGGTCGAGTAGAGAGTAAAGCCCTGACCGTTGTCGGTCAGCTCGGTAACCAGACTGGAAACTCCGCTATCCTGTGTCTCTTGAACCAAGATATTGTTGATGACCTGGTTGGAATAGACCACGGAATCACAGGAGGTCGAGTGGAAAAGAATCTGGTGCCGCTCGTCGAGGCACTCGGCGATCGTCTTGATCTCGGGGTGGATATGCTCAATGATCGTCAAGACCGAAGCGACCTTCCCGTCAGATCCCGTGTCCTCTGGTGACGTGCAGAGGATAATCGCAATTTTCGCATCCATGATCGCGGCTCGTTCCAACGTCTCGACTTGCAGAGGTGAGCCCTTCACGAAAAAGACACCCGGCATGTCAAAGGGAAGGGATGTGAGGGTATCATTGATCAGGACGATATCCGTTTGGGCGTACTGGGGGTCTTCCCTGAGCTCGCGAATGATCTTTTCGACTCGCACCCTGTCGGGAAAATGAACGAGCAAGATGTGATTCCTTGAGTAAATTTTAGCCAATCCGTGCAACTCCCTAAAGTTCAGGTTCATCATCGCATCGACTAAGAGTCCCAAGAATGCGCTAAAAGCAGAGAGACCTAGGATAACGATGAAAATAATGGTACCGATTCGAGCGCCAAAAGAGGCCGCTGAAATATCACCGTAACCGATCGTGGTGATAGAGATGATGCTGTACCAGACCGCATCCCAATAGTTCACGTCGGGGTTTGCGGCTCCATCAAAATAATAGAAAGTGGTGGCGTTCCCGATGACCGCGACCAACAACATCACAAAAATCGACAAAAGGCCGGCGCGACGAGAGCGTCTAAGCCGTTGAAAAATTCTTGGTATCCAAATGACCACTTGGGTGGCTGCTTCTGAAGAGATTGGTGATCGCCTTCGCTCAAGAGATTTTTCCTATAGGAAAACCCACGATTGATTCCGATAAGCAATCCTGAGGTTGGTGAGCTTTCAAATCAGAAAAACTGAAATTCTCTTCAGGAAATTTCTGATCCAAATGTCGCTGTGGCGGAATTGGAAATCTCGCTCCCGGCCCGAGCCGCAGGGGTCGCCGCACAGCCCTTCGAGCAAAGGAGTTCCAAATCAGAACCCAAAACTCGCTTTAGAAATGAGGTCTTCGAATTGAAACATTTAAATACGTTGCTGATCACGCTGGTCGCCTTACTGGCCTTTGGCTGTGGCAGTAGCGATGACTTTGTGTTCACCAACACAAATAACAACCCAACACTAACGGGCGTTCCCTCCAAACTTGCCTTTGTGACCAACCCTGCCCAAACCGTGGACACCGACTTCTCGGTTGCCCCAGTGGTCGAAGTGCAGGATGCCTTTGGCAATCGAGTCCCAGGAGCGACCACCGAAATCACCGTCTCTCTGGTAAATCCCGGATCGACCATCCTCAATGGTACCACCACTCGCAACGCCATCGATGGGCGAGCCACCTTCACCGGACTCTCCGTGAGCGAAGCCGGAACCTTTACCTTGCAAGCCACCGGCGGCGGACTGACCGCCGGGAACAGTGCGACCTTTGTCGTCGCCAACCGCTTAGCCCTCTACGCCCTGTATAGCGCAAACTCGACGGGCGGACCCGCTGTCTTGTCTCAGTTTGCCGAGGTTAACCCCGCGGATGGATCCGTTGTGGGTATCAGCGGATTTATCGGCGACGGCACCACCATTGGCGCGGTCCAAGACCTGGTGTGTTTGCCCAACGGGAGCATCTTGGGAGCCGCTCGCGACAGCGCCAACAACGGAAACAGTTACCTTATAGACATCAATCCCAGCAACCCCGACCTCTCTACAATTATCGGAGTGATCGATAATGGCACAACGGTGTCACAAATCATGGATCTCGCCTACGATGAGAATCACGATATCCTCTATGGAGTCGGCCGCGGACCAAACGATCGAATCTTCACCATCAACACCTCCACGGGCGTGGGCACTCCCTTGCCCAATGATCACGGATTAAACGGCCAACCGGCCTCCCTAGCTTACGACAATCAAAACAACGTTCTCTATATGACCAGTGGCAACGAAGAACTAGCCACGGTCGACGTTACGACCGGAGTCGCCACCGTTGTGGGGCCCCTCTCTAGCGTGGACGATATCGTCGGGCTGGACTTCAATCCGGAGACCAACGTTCTCTTCGGTGGAAGCCGTGGAGACGACGGCGAGAGCTCTGCTGCGTCTGATTTCGTGACCATTTCCACCAGCACTGGCAATGAGACCAAAATCGGACTCACCGCGGAAATGACCGGGCTCGCATTCTGCGCTGCCGCACCTATCGCTCCACTGACCCTTCCCCGACAGTCGAGCTACACCATTTCCAACATCACCGAAGCCACCGTTGATATCTCGGCCACGGGAACCGATCTCAACCTTGGAGACGATGACCTCTCGGATCAGCCGATCGGATTCACCTTCGACTTCAACGGCACAAGCTTCACGACCGTGACAATCTCCTCCAATGGGTATCTTGTCTTCGGCAGCAGTTTCGTCGATTCATGCTGTCCTGATGAACTTCCACCAACGGCCGTTCTAGACGACAACACGCTGTTGCCCCTCTGGGACGATCTCGACCCGAGCATTGCTGGAAGCGTCTTTGTGGAAACCCTAGGAACAGCACCGAATCGAAGATTCGTGATTCAGTGGGACGGTGTCGCTCATCACAACGGCGCCAATCCCGGCATCGCCGGTTCCTTCGAAGTCATCCTGTTCGAGGGGACCAATGTGTTCGAGTTTCACTACTCGGACCTGACCTTTGGAGAGATCGAACACGACAACGGCCGCTCGGCGATCGTCGGGGTTCAATACGACTTGAGCACCGTCGACCTGCTGTCGATCTTTGCTGCCGATATCGCCAACAACTCGGCCTACCGCTTCACGCCCTAAGGCAGCGCTAGAGCAACAAGAAAAAAAAGAGGCCTCGGCATAAGCCGGGGCCTCTTTTTTCTTGATCCAGAGGGGGTCGGTCAGAGAACTCTCCAGGTGCGCCCTCTACTGCGGCACGGTTTCCGAGTTGCCCGCAAGCTCTGTCCGCAACTTCTTCCAGACGAGTGTGGGAACAACTTCAAAGCAGATCTCAGACGCCGTCTCGGTCACTCTGTGAGCCTCTTCGACCGATTCGATCCCACTCTCTAAAGCCTTCTGAACCAAGGCCAGCTCCTTGGACAAAACCTCCTCAACCTCTCCGATGTAGCGTTGGGGCTCGGCCTTCATGAGTTCCACGGCCACT
The DNA here is from genome assembly GCA_964630575.1 of uncultured Burkholderiales bacterium. GTDB lineage: Bacteria > Vulcanimicrobiota > Xenobia > Xenobiales > JADMJV01 > JAEXNA01. Next base: position 6,040 of record CAZVVF010000178.1, read on the forward strand.
TCGGTGCGTCGAGCGCGAAACGCCGCTGCCACTCCAGCAAGAGCGGTTTCACGATAGAGCCACGACTTGGGGTCGGGATAGGACGATCGCCAAATCTTAACGACTCCTATGAGCAGGTCACCGGTGTGAGGCAAAGGGGTCTCCAGAAAGGAGATTTCGTCTTCTGCGATATTGCGCTTCCAAGCCTTATCGATCTCCTCTTCACTGGCAGAAGGAGCCAGGGTTCCTGGTATGGGCCACTTCACCTGAGCCTTTTCCATCAAGGCCATGAGTTCTTCCCAGGCCGAAGGTCCAACCTCTTGATGGATTCGGTCCACCACAGCCCTGACGATCTTCTGGCGCAAGTTCCCTTTCTCAAGAGCCACTTGATTCTTTTGAAGCTCTACAAAATAGTTGTGAAGTCGGTCCATCTCCTGAGGGGTAACGCCGCTTTGCAGCTCTTGGTGAACAGCCTCGATGGCCAACCTCATACGATTCTGAACGATCTCTTGATTTCGTTCGCGCTGCTCTTGCTTTTTGCGCCTCATCCGAGCCTGAAAAGACTCGCCCTGGCCGTCGTCTACTTCCTCGGCAATCTGCTGCAGACGCTTGAGAGCCGAGTCGAGCTCCAGCACCGGCTCAAGCCCTTTCTCTTCCACTTCAACAACTTTAGTTCGGCCGAACAGATGGTCTAACGATTCGAATAATTTCCAGCCCATAACACTCTCCTACTCAACGACTACAAAAAGATGAGCCACCGTTTTCTAGCGGCCTCAGACATAGCCCTTTTGGGCCACCCAGGAACCCTCAATTTGACACACACCCCGGAGCCGGGGTACATGTAGAGCCTGTAAAGAGGTCCCATTATGAAAAGTTCAACCCCAAAGCCAACACCACTTCAAGAATTCGTGAAGGATCGTGTTGAAGACGACCTCGAGGGCTCCGTCGCCCTCGATCTACCAGTCGGTGAGAACAGCCAACCTCTCGTTTACGACTCCTACAACGAGCGTATGAAGCTCTACGGTGTGCGACCCCAAGAACTCGAGGAACACGCACCCACCGAAGTCAGTGAAGATTTGGCATCCAAAATCACCATCTACGCACCACCTGGTGACGACAACAAATGGCAAGACATCGGCTTCCAAAAGGAAGCTGTCATCCGAGGTTTTTTCGAGAGTGAGGACGCACACTTGTGGGCGACCTACACCAGCGACGAGCGCGAAAACTCCCCCCGTGAGGAGCAGCATCGCTCCACCGTACAACTCGCCCTGTCCAAGCCTCTCATGGAAGCCCCGGTACTCTTGCCTGGGTATCAGAGCGACACCGCTCTGCTGGAAGACTCTTCGGAGATAGCGGCCTTGTTAGACCGCACCTTTGAAGACTATCCCACCCCCATCGATCAGGATATTATCGCTGAGCAGATCGCCAATGAGGACAATCTCTTTCGAGTGGTCAGAGGCGGAGATGGTGAGATCGCTGCCGTCGCCTCAGCCGAGCT
>CAZVVF010000179.1:0-7510 GCA_964630575.1 uncultured Burkholderiales bacterium
TACTCGAGACCTTCCCTTTGAACTGGGCTATCCTCAAGAAAAAGCTCCAGGCCACCGGCTGGACGGAGTACGAGTATCTCGCTCGAGGAGTACCCTTTAGCCAAACCGACATTCGCAATAAGCTCCCGAAACTGAAGCGCCGCAACAAGAAGCAGACGGCCAAGCGCGGGGCTGTCATCGTCTATCGCGACGAATCCGACTATCGGGTCGTTCTAGGTGTCCGGGTCGACAAGGGAATGAGTGATCTTTGAAAAAGCACCCGTCATGAATTTAAGTGAACAACTAAACGCGGACCTCAAAACCGCCATGAAAGCCAAGGAGAAGGCCACTTTGACGCTTCTTCGGTCGGTCAAATCGGCCCTGAAGAACGAAGAGATCAAAACCGGATCAGCTCTCAGTGATGCCAACGAAGTTGCCGTTCTGCTCAAGATGATCAAACAGCGCAGAGAAGCGGCCGACGGTTTCCGAAAAGGCGGTGCTGAGGAGCGCGCACAAAACGAGGATTGGGAAGCGGAACAGCTGAGCAAATACCTCCCACCGGCTCCCACCGAAGAAGAGATCGATAAGGCTATCGACGAAGAGCTTGCCGCCATTCCGGCCGAAGAGCGCTCAGGCAAAACCATGGGCGTGTTGATGGGTGCCCTGAACGCCAAGTTTGCCGGACGACCCATCGACGGGAAAGCGCTCAGCCAAAAGGTTAGAGCCAAACTCAAATAGACCGGCAGCTTATCGATCGTGCCTTGCAGCACGATTCGGTCTAGCAGAACCGGAACAGAATTGGCCTACTTTCAGTGGGCCAATCTCTTTTTCTAGCAGGCTTTACTAAACGAACTAGGGCTCACCTCTCGAGATGAGCCCTAGTTGTTTTTGCGGAGCTTCCGGCGCGAAGAGAAGCTCTTCAGGCCAGACGAAACGAAGACTTACTTGACAGCGTCCCTTGCCGCACCCACGAGTCGAGCGCCCTCATCGACGGCCTTAACCGCCGTGGCAAGAGTCTCTTCATCCTGATTGTCAACGTAGGTTTTCATAAGTGCCAAACCCGAGCGCAAGGTCTCCACACCCTGTTCGAAGGCGTCGTAGACCTTATCCAACTCCTCTTGGCCTTCAGCCAGCTCCGGCTCAGCCGGAATCTGCGCGGCGTTGACCTCGATGATGTTCTCAAATCTCTCGATCTCGCTCAGGAAGGTTTGCGGATCCATGCTACCAGCGGCAACTTCATTCACCGCCAGATAGAGCCTCTCAGTGTTCGCTGTCACGAAGGGTTCCGGCCGCTTGGCCTCAAGTTCTGACTTCTCCTTAGACTGAAAAGTCGAAACCGTAGCCGCGGCCACGTTCTGCGGCAGCGCCGCACCACACTTAGAACACCGATTGCGGCTCACATCGTTGTAGGTGGAGCACATAGGACACAAAATGCGACCCTGGTTGGCCTCAACTTCTTTTGATGATCAGAAAAGCGCTTGGCAAATTCCAGCAAACAGCCCTTGGCCTCAACCAGCCACGCGCGATCGCGCTCGTCCAGAAATCGGTAGAGCGCCTCCATACCGTTGTCAAACTCTTCATAGGTCTCAAGAACGGCTGAAATCTCATCGTTGCCCAGGGCCGAATCTAAAGTGCCTTCGGCCTCAGCGAGTTTCTCTTTACTGGCGCTAAACGACTCGTCCACAGCCTCTAGAGCATCCAACAGTGGCCCATCGCTGATATTTCCCTGCGCCACATCCTCCATGAGGTTGAGAAGCAGATTGAGGTCGGGGTAGTCTGTCTCCCCCAACGTCCGGAGCTTCATCTGAACGGCGGGAACCAGTTCCTGAAGCTCTGAGAAACTCTTTTCCAACTCCGCGAAGAGAGGTTCATATTCGGCTGCTTCCACCTCGCTCTCTAGGCTCTCAAAGAGATCGTTGAGCGCTGTCATGTGGTCGCGGAAGGCGTTGAGCAAGGCTCTTACCTCACTGAGATCAGGCTCCTTTTCAAGCGCCTCGATCGCGTGGTAGACCACAATGCGCTCCGCATCGATCGCTTCGCGAAAGAGCAGAGTGTGATTGTCGCTAGGATCGTCTAGATAGTCATCGCGTCTCTGCAGCAAGAGGTTCAGATTCGGAATATCCGTGGGACCTAAAGCAAGGAGCGCCTGATTTCGGAATTCTTGGAAGGCCTGGTTGAGTTGAAAACTGCTTCTAGCGATGGTATCACCGGCAATAAAGACTCTGTTTCGGTCATCCTTCTCAACCCCTTCGGTCGCCTGTGCAAGGGCTTCCTCCATCTGGTCGATCATGTCAAAACAGAAACTTATGAGGTCTGCGCAATGCTCCCTCTGAGCTTCATTCAGATCGGAAACGACTTGCTGGAAGCCCTCGCGATGCTCAAGAAGGTCTGGCTTGGAATCCTCAAAGCGTTGAAGAAGCTCCTCGCTCGAAAGTTTTCCTTCGGACCACTCACCGATCCTGAAAACAATCCCCTGTTTCTCCACAGTTTACACTCCTCTTTGGGTTTTGATGGTCGCGGGTTTCGGACGAGAATTGCGCAAACCCTCCGCGCCTGAGGTATCCGCGCGTCGCCATAAGGAAAACGACCCCGAAAGTCGAGGTCGTTTTCCTTACAAATACTTCTGAAGACTAGAGTCCGGGATAGAAGTCGTAGACTTTACCAGGATTCTGATAGCCGCCAGTTTGACCGATCTGCTGATACAGTCTAGAGACGTTGAAGTTGGCGTCCTCATTGTAGATGTTGTTGTAGATTCCGGCACCGTTTGGCGCGGTACGGAAGAGAGCGGTCTCACCATCATACTGCCGCATCTCACGGAACTGAGTGTCGTAAGGATTGAAGCTCTGGTGAACAATCTGGTTGCCTTTGTTGTTGATCTGAACGTTTTGACGACCATCGTAGATGGAGGTCGTGTTCGTGACCCCCTTAGGGCCGTCCGCAGTCATCGTGATCTTGGTTCCGTCACCCAAAACAACGGTACGCTGCTTGCCTTGCCAGTCCTTGAGGTGTTTGCCGTTGAGGTTCTCGTGGGGGTCGCCCCAGTGCTTCAGGACGTTTTTACCAGAAGGGTCTTTGACCTGAATGGTGTGCCCATTGATGCTGACCTGATAGCCACCACGAGTGGTGTAGTTAATCGGCTTGCCTTTGCCCTTTTGAGTGAGCTGGCCCTCTCGGCCTCCTGGCCCGCAGGGTTGACAGCATTGGCTCGGCGGACAGTGCCTACCAAACTGAGGCCCCTGATGGCATCCGTGCTGGAATCCTGGCTGGTGGTATCCACCGAACTGAGGACCACCGAAGTGATGTCCGCAGGGTGGCGGGTAACTTCCGCAGTGTTGGTGGTGCGGGTGGTGATGATTGCCGTAGTGTCCGTGATTGTGGTTGCCCATCGAATTCCCGATCAAGGCACCAACTCCGGCACCGATAAGTCCGGTGATTGGGTTACCACCGAGAATCGACCCGACTAATCCGCCTGTGAGCGCTCCCCAGAGGCCCCCACGATTCGGTCCGAGCATCTGGTTGCAAGAGCCACCAAATTGGTTTCCCCAGCCGCATGATTGAATCTGCGGCCCGAAACAAAATCCGCTTGAAGTAATTGGAAAACTCATAAGTTTTATCCCCTCTGGTTGTTTTTTCTAATGACAGTCTCCCACAGCTTTTGAATTGGTAAAGACCTGTTTCTCAAATTTACATGTTTTTAACAAAATATCCTACTCCAGTAAGATATTTGCGCTCGCGAGCGAAACGCCAGATATGAAAGCACTGGTTCTGCACGGATTTACAGCTTCGGTCGACACGGTTAGCCTGTTAGCCCAAACCCTTGAAAACAAAGGCGCCAAGGTAGCCATGCCGGTCCTGAGAGGTCACGGCACTGTGCCCGAACATCTCTTTAGAGTTCACTGGCGAGACTGGGTCGCCGATGCGCGCGCGGCTCTCTTAAAGTTAGCCCCAACCGAAAAAGACCCGGTTGTCATCGCTGGCTTGTCGGTCGGTGCTGTCATCGGCTGCGTACTCGCTGCGGAGTTTCCCAACCGAGTCACCCGCCTCGGCCTGGTTGCTCCAGCCTTTAGCTTTCGCAGCAAGTTGATCCATCTGCTACCGCTTCTCAAGAGAGTTTACCGAACCTGGTCGGGAAACCCGGAGTTCGCCAATCCCGAGTTGGTCTTTCAGAACACGAACTATCTGAATTTTCCCATCGAGACCTTTGAGCAAGTCCTCGCTCTCACGAAGATGACCGAAGCTCTCCTTCCCCAGGTCCAGTGTCCGGCGGCCGCCTTCTACGCCAAGAAAGACCCGGTTGTCCCTCCTGCTGTGATCAGGATGCTCGACAAGAAACTCGGATCAGGCCTGGCTGAGCGCCATACCTATAAGCGCTCCTACCATGAGATGTTCCTAGATGTCGAAGCCGAAACCGTGACTGAGGACGTTGTCCGCTTCCTCTACTCAACACAGAAGTAGAGATTCCGCGACCTCGATCTACTCCGGCGGTAATTCTGCCAAAGCGAAACACACGACGTTTTCGAAGCCTTGCATCGTAGCCTGAGCGACGCATCGACCCAAGGTGGCCCCCGTGGTCACCACATCATCGAGAAGCAGAAGTGTGCCGAGATTCGCCCTCTTGTCGACATCCGTCAGCATGGCCTGATTGCGCTGGAGTCGGTCCCCCTTGGTCAACCCTTGGCTGTTCTTTGTGGAACTTCGGTAGACCCGTCTCAGCTTTTGCTCAAGACTGGGCCAACCGCTCTTTTCCGCGAGCTTGGTCTCCATGATCTGAGGTAAGGAAAAACCTCGAAAACGCTGGCCTTGCTGAGACGCCGGAACGGCAAAGATGGCGTTGATGGGACCCTGATCTTTCAACTCGGCATAGGCTCTCTCGGCGGCAAATTCTGCCAACTCGACCGCCAACGCCTTATGCCCCCGAGCCTTAACCGTGGTGATGCACTGTTTGAGCAGACCCTCGTAGGGTCCCAAACTCCACAGGGTACATTCGGCCAAGACCGACTTTCTTAAAACCTTGTATGGCGCCCTACACTCAGAGCAAAGGTAAGCCGAGCCCGCTTCCTTACAGCCTAAACAACTCGCCGGAAAAAGAACCGAGCCAAAAAGTCCCCCTAGTCCGATGAGATCCCCTTTCGCTCAAAGCGGGCACCGCTCGCGAGCAGCACTCCATCGTAGGTCAGGTTACGCCGTAGGTGACAGGAGGAACCGATAAGGCTCGAACTCACCTTCGCCCCCTCTTCAATGACGGTACCGGCCCAGATCACGCTGTCACAAACGTGGGCATCCTCCCCCACCACAACCCCTCGGCCCAGCACCACCGGGCCCTCGATGCGAGCTCCTTTGCGAATCACGACCTCGTCGTCAAACTGGACGGGGGGAACAATAATAGCCTCAGGGCTGATGACACAGTTCTGCCCAGTAAAAACCTGGGGAGCAGTTTCTTCACCGGCAACATTGAGCGGACCGATTCGAGTCAAAACATCCCGATGCGTCTGCTGATAGGCGAGCGGTTCGTCGATGTCTTTCCAGTAGGTTGTGTCCGGCACTCGGTAGCAAAAGACACCACCTCGCTTACCCACCATCGTAGGGAAGAGATGTTCGCCGAAATCGAACGGGCGAACGTCTGGTATCCGGCTAAAAATATCCGGCTCCATAATATAGATCCCGGTGTTGATCCATCCGAGTTGAGGGTCCGGCTTGAGAGGCTTCTCCTCGAATCGAAGCACCCGCCCGGAAGCGTGAACCTCCATCAGTCCGAATCGACGACTGCCCCGATAAGGAACACCGGCGATGGTGCACTGGGCCCGTTTGGCACGGTGAAACTCCAGCATATCCTGTAGGTTGAGGTCGGTCACACAGTCGGCGCCAATCACACAGAAGGTATCGTCGAAGTGCTCCTGTGCCAAGGCCACCCCGCCAGCGGTCCCGGACAGCTCAGCCTCCACCGTGAGGTGAAGTCTCGGCTTGCCCAGGTCCACGCGCTCCTGCAGAGCCTGACGAACCGAGGCGTGGAGATAGTGAAGGTTGATCACAACGTCCTCAACCTGATGCCTCTCGAGCCACTCTAGAAGATGCTCGATGGAGGGACGATTCAAGACCGGGATCAAGGCCGTTGGTAAGGTATAGGTGAGCGGGTACAGGCCCGTTGCCGCGCCAGCGGCTAGAATCATGGCCTTCATTCAGCCAACCTCACGGCATGCTTGGGCGAGAGAAGAACCCTCATCGCGAACCTGGGGAGCGCCAACATCCGGCGCCAACGACTGGGTTGCTTCCAAAGTCGATAGAGCCACTCGAAATGGAGTTTTTGGGCCCACTGAGGGGCGCGCTCGACGGTTCCCGCGTAGACATCAAAGCTTCCACCGACCCCCACGCCGATCCTCACGCCGCTCCGCTCTAGACGCTCACGGTTCTGGGAGAGAAAAAGCTCTTGACGAGGCGAGCCTAAAGCCACGAAGAGAACGTGAGGCCGGGCCGCCTCAATGGCTGCCAAGACCTCTTCAGGGTCTTTCACGTATCCGTCCATAACGCCCGCGCATTCAAACTCGCGAACGTTGGCCGCGAGATTCTCGGCCGCTTGTTGCGCCACCCCTGGACTCGAGCCATAGAAAAAGAAGCGAGTTCCGGCCGGCGAGGCCTCCACCAGGTCGTGAACGAGTTCGACACCGGTGACCCTCTCAGGAGCCTCGAGCCCAGCCAACCGGGCTGCCATAACCAGCCCGATCCCATCGGGCACCACCAGGTCGGCCTCTTCTACGATCTCGGAAAAAGGTTGGTTGACCTGCGCGTTCATCACCATCTCCGTGCCCAGGGTTACCAACAGGTGAAAGCGGTCTGAGGCGACCGCTGAAAAGCAATGTTCTCGCGCGAGCGCTCTGTCTATAGGGTTAAAGGGAATTCCTAACACTCGATAACGCGGTATACTACTCGTCATCATCCCCGTTCCAATCATCAGTTCTTGGCAGAGCCAGAGTAAACTTGCTACCTTCGCCAAAGACGCTGGTCACCGACAGATCTCCCCCGTGAGCGTCCACCAGATGCTTGGCGATCGACAAACCGAGTCCACGTCCTCCAAAACGAGTCGCTCTAGACTCTTCTACCCGATAGAAACGGTCAAAGATCTTGGGTAGCTCTGATTCCTTGATTCCAGCACCTTCGTCCTGGATCTCGATGGTGGCCCGTTCCGCACTGAAGTACAAACGCACATACACATTGGTGTCCTTCTCGGAATATTTCAAGGCGTTGTCGATCAGATTCAGCAGCACCTGAGACACTCGGTCGTGGTCTAGAGTCCACTGGGGAGCATCGTCGGGGACTTCCAGATGAATCCGAATGTTCTGGCTCTGCGCTCGAGGCTTGAGGACACTCACGGTGTGCTGTACCAGAGCCACCAGATCGCAGGTCGTTCGGGTCAGCTCGATCTGGTCGGCCTCCATCATCGAAATATCTAGAAGGTCTTTGATCAAACGCTCTAAACGTTGGGCCTCGGTGTGGATGGTACCCAACCAACGTCGGGTTAATTCCGGGTCTTCCATGG
>CAZVVF010000180.1:0-7492 GCA_964630575.1 uncultured Burkholderiales bacterium
TTGATCTTTGTGCCACTCCCTATGGGGTTGTTTCGTTCTATCTTGCACGGTGAGCAAAAGTTCTATGCCAGCAACATCGCTCAAGTTGTTGCCCTGGCGCTCTACGGTATCGGTGCCTACGTCGTTTTGGAACGCGGTGGCGACATCATCGATCTGGCCCTGCTCCAGATCGGCAGTATGCTGATCGAATATCTCGCCTATCTTTTTTTGGCCAGGAGGTCGGTAGAGCATCTCCAGGTTCATCCCAAGCTAGCGAGTCGAGCCGTCTTGAAAGAGATATGGGGTTTCTCGGCGGCCGCTCTTTTTGTGAATGTAGCCGGCCTGATCCTACTCAGGACCGATCCCTTGATCATCAAGCTCTATCTTCCCCTGTCGGCGGTCGCCGTGTACGCGGTGGCCCTGAAGGTGGCTGAAGCCCTCCTCATGTTGCTCAAGCAGTTCATCAACGTTCTCAGTCCCTTGATCGCAGAGCTCAAGGGAGAGGGGGAAACCGAAAAAATCAAGTTCATCTTTTTGAACTGCACACGCTTTGCCTTGGCTCCAGGATTGGCGGCTGGCTATTTTCTGATCTTTTGCGCCGAACCGCTCCTGCGGCTTTGGGTGGGCCCCGAGTTCAGCTCCGGTGAGCGCGTTCTCCAGATTCTGGTGGTCTCGGTGTTGTTTTCTGTCCCCCAGATGATCGCTTCGAATGTCCTGGCTATGACGGGGTACCACAGGATCACGGCCAAGGCCGCAGGCCAAAGTGCGGCTATCAATGTCGCCTTGAGTCTTATCCTGGTAGGGGAAATGGGACTCGAAGGTGTTGCCCTGGCTACTCTGATCGCCACCTTCGTCATCGACATCGCGGTCGTTCTCAGGGCGGCCTGCTCTGTGTACGGGATAACGATGCTGGACTATTTCCGACGCGTCATTCTGCCCCTGGCGATCCCGTCTGGGCTTCAGCTGCTCAGTCTCTACGGCATGGCTCAGATAGGCATCGACAATATCTGGGTCCTCTTGCTTCTGGGAGGCTTGACCTCTCTGGTCTTTTTGCTCTCGTTCGGTTTTTTTTCGCTCGAGAAGTCGGAACTCGACCTAGTCAAGAAGAAGCTTGCTAGACGATGAGAATTTTAGTCGTGAATAATCTCTACCCTCCCATCGTTTTTGGGGGCTACGAGATCCTCTGTCAGCAAGTGGTGGAGAGACTCAAGTCTCTGGGGCACGAGGTGGAGGTTCTCACCAGTGACTTTCGCTCCCGCGAGACGGACCCGCAAGAGGGCGTTTTTAGAAAACTAGCGTTGACGACCGATTTCCCGAGGCCAGGCGAAGACGTGGCTCAGGTAGACTTTTCTTTGCGCGCTCTTCACAGAGTCTCTGTGATCAACGCGCCTGCTGTGGAATGGAGAGTGCGCGAGTTCTCTCCTCAGGTGATTTTCTGCTGGTGTCTGAGCCGACTGAGTTTGGCACCGGTCTGGGTGGCACAACGTCGAGGGATCCCGGTTTGTTACACCGTCAACGACGAGCACACTCGCCAATTCCGATACGCGCAGCCGAGTTCGCTCAAAGGGGTCTTGAAGTGGCTCAGAGAGCGCTTGCTCTATCCCCAGGCGACCTTGGCTCTGGCCCATGAGTTTCCCATCGCTTGCATCAGCCAAGCTCTGAAAAACAAGCTTTTGCATCAGGGCACTCAAGTAGGGCACGCTGAGGTGATCTATCAAGGTATTCCCCTGGAGAAGTTCCCTTTCAATCCGACCTCCTACGATGGTGGGGTCTTCAATCTGCTCTATGTTGGCCAGATCAGTAAGACCAAAGGAGTCCACACCCTGATCAAGGCCCTAGGGGAAGTGAACCAGCGCTCGCCTGGTCAGTTTAAACTCAGGGTGGTGGGCAGTGGGGTTCCAGAGTATCAGGTCTCGCTGGAAGCCCTCGTGGAAGAACTGGGGCTCCACAATGGCGTGGAGTTTCTGGGTCGTGTTCCTCATCAACAGGTGGCGGAGTTCTATCAGAGCAGCCACGGGTTTGTCTTTCCCTCTGAGTGGGATGAGCCGTTCGGCTTGACACACCTAGAAGCCATGGCCTGCGGTGCTGCGGTGATTTCGACGACCACCGGTGGCAGCGCCGAGCTGATACGTCACGGGGAGAACGCTCTGGCCTTTCCTGCTGGTGATTTTGAGGAATTGGCCAGACATATTGAGAGCCTGATGAGCGACGAAGACTTCCGGCTTGGCCTTATCACGAGAGCCCGTGACTATGTCGAGCGCAAGCACTCCATCGATGTCTACACCAAGAACCTCGAGAACTTTCTTAGGAGAACATGCAAACTTGACGACTGAGCCCGCTCTCGGACCGATCGAATCGACGGAGGAGGAAGAGTCACTCCCTCTCCATATTCCGACTCTCTTGATCCGCATCGCCCAGAAATGGATGTACTATCTCCTCTGCATCATCCTAGCGGCGGCGGTAGGGGTGACGTCTGGAGTGAGTCTAGGTTCTCGAACCTATCAGGCTACGGCGACCCTGCTCTACAGACCCTCCAAGGCAGTCGATGACCCTCCCACTCTACTCACTCTCCTCAATCTCATCAAGATTCCCGAGAACGTTCGACTGATCCGAGAACGCATGAAGCTCGGTGTGGCCGAAGAGACGATCGCACGCGCCATCAAGGCCGACGTTCAAAGGAGCACGGACCTTATGGTCATTCAGGCAACCTGGGATGACCCTCAGATAGCTCTGGAGCTGTGCACCGAAGCCAGAGACGTTTTTCTCGAGCGTCAGGTGCAACAGCGCCGCGAAAAGCTCAGCAAGACCAAAGCCGACCTGGAGAAGCAGGTGGAAGAAGTCAGCCAGAGACTCAAGGATGCTGAGCAGAAGCTTGAGACGTTTACCGTCGAGAACAAGGTCATCGATCTGGACAAGGAAGCTCAGTGGTATCTGGAGGAGGTCACAGCCCTCCAGTTGATGCTCGAGGAGGCCCAGGTCAAGAGAAAGTCTGTCAACATCCAGTCCCAGAACATGGACCGGATCGTGGGGGAGCTTCGGCAGAAGGTGAAGCAGGAGCAAGACAAAGGCAGCGGTGCTAGTCTGGAGAATCTGGGCGACATCAACATCAAAGTGCAACGGCTGCGCGCAGCCATCTCCGACGACAAAGAGCAGCGAGCGGGTAAGGCCCTCTTGGAGCAAAAAGAGTTGGAACTCGCTCGCGCGAAGCAACTGCGCGCTGGAGGTCTGATCTCGGTGGCTGAACTGGAGAGAGTGGAGGCCGACTACGAGCGCCAGAAAGCTCTAACCGTCGACACCAGCGAGATCACCCACATGAAAGGGCAGATAGACGAGCTCAATTCCAAAGCCATTCCCAAGGATGGAGGGGGTAAGGCCGAGAGTGCTCCCATGCTTCAGAATATGATGCTCAAGGGCTTTGAGATAGAGCTGGAGCAAGTGAGCCAAGATGAGCAGGTCTCTCACCTGGAAGACGCCTTGAAGCGCGCGAGAACGAGGTTGAACGCGCTCCCCGAGCTGCAACGAAAATTCGCGACGCTCACCCGTGATGTGGAGGCTATCGAGAAAGAAAAGAGCACGGTAGAGAGCGGCTTGACCGTGGTCCGAACGGCCCTCTCCAACAACCTGGCCGACTTCGTCATCGCTTCGGAGCCGAAACTGCCGACGAACCCTATCAAGTCCAATCGCAAGATGCTGGCGATCGGCGGTTTCGTGGCCCTGGGGGGCCTGGGGGTTCTGGTGGTGCTGGTCTGGGTGTGTGCGGACTTTCGTATCTACTCTCTGCCCGATTTGGAACTGCGCGCCGGGGTTAAAGGTCTGGGTGGTTTCGGCGTAGCCCCAAACAGCCAAGAGCGATCCAAGTTTGGATTCCTGGCTGTGGACTTTCGCCGCCACGTGGAGCACAAGAGTGCCACCCTGGTGACGAGTCTGCAGGACGGAGAGGGAAAGAGCTTTCTGATAGAAGGCTTGGCGGAAGCTTTGGAAGCTCAAGGGTTCCGGGTGGCTAAGGTTATCACCAATGACGACCAAGGGTTCTCGCACATCAGTGGCTCGGCCCTTGAGGAGTTACCAGAGACCTGGAGCGGCCACCTGAGTGCTGAGGAATGCCGGGGGGACAAGTTCGTAGCCTACCTGCGAGCCCTCAAGACGAAGTATGACTATATTTTCGTTGAGTCACCCGCAGCCCAAGGGAGGGTTGAAGTCGAGCTTCTCCTGGAGAACTGCCCTCAAGCGATCGTCGTGGCTCAAGCAGGAGAGCACAACGCTGGAGTTTTGAAACACTTCAAGCACAGGCTCGAGGCCACCGGTTGCAAAGTCCTCGGCGGTGTGTTGAACCGAGTCCAAAGGGCGTTTAGGAGCTTTAACTAGTGCGAATTTTGGTCATAAGCAACCTCTACCCGCCCGAAATTCTAGGGGGATACGAGATCCTCTGTCAGCAAGTTTGCTGCGAGTTGATCCAGCGAGGCCATGAGCTCCGTGTCTTGACCACCGGCCAGGACACATCGCGACCCGAGGTCGACCGCAGCTTGCGGCTCACCATTCCCTTCGCTCAAAAAGCCAAAAAGGATCGCTTGAAGAGTTGCCTCACACACTGGCACAACGCTCATCAAACCACTCGCGTCATCGCTGAGTTCCAGCCAGATGTCATCTTCTGCTGGAGCCACCTTCGGTTGAGCCTGGGGGCTATGAGAGCCGCTCAAGCCTCTGCCCTTCCGGTCCTCTACACCATCAACGATGAACACATCGCCGGCTATCTTCCCGCTTCGGGGGGGAGAGGGCTTCGCTCTTGGGTGGGGTGGTTTCTGGACAGAACCTTCTTTCGTCGCCTCACGCTTTTGGCCGGGGCCTTGCCCGTGACCACAACGATCAGCAAAAAGGTGGCCGAGAACTTAGAGCGACAGGGTGTTCCGTTCTCCCGCAATCGCGTTATCTACCAGGGGATTCCGATTCAGCAGTTTCCCTTGAAAGCCCAACCTGGCCAGTTGAGCGACCCACTTCGAGTTCTCTATGTCGGCCAGCTACATCCTTACAAGGGTGTTCATCGCGTTCTGGAAGCCCTGGAGGGATGGAGTTCGGCCATAAGCCTGAGCGTCATTGGCGACGGACCTGAAGATTACAAAGCCAGGCTACGAGGGTTGGCCCAAGGCTTGGACGTCCAGTTCTTTGGCAAGGTTGACCACAGCGAACTCCCTCAGCTCTATAGGGACCACGACATCTTTGTCTTCCCATCCATCTGGGAGGAGCCGTTCGGGCTGACCCATTTGGAAGCGATGGCGTCGGGACTTGCTGTGATCTCGACGGTCAATGGTGGGCAGGGCGAGTTCCTCGTTCACCGAGAGAACTGTTTGGCTATTGAGCCCGACAGCGCCGAGTCCATAAACTCGGCTCTGCAAGAACTCTGCCAGAATCCCGAACTGGCCTTGGCGATAGCTCACCGAGGTCGGCGTACGGTAGAGGAGAAACTCAACACCGAGCGCTACATCGATGAACTGGAAGAATTTTTACAGGAGCTTGCCAAGGGATGAAGATCATACACGTACCAAGACGCTTCGTGACGCACTCCTGGGGGGGAACAGAAACCGTGGTCTTGCAGACCTGTCGAGCTCTGAAAGAGCTTGGCCACGAAGCGGAAATCTGGTGTCCCAGCTGCCTCAGTGAACCCGGGGTAGAGATCCTCGAAGGCGTCACGGTACGACGATTTTCTTACTTCTATCCCTTTTGGGGGCTCACTGCCGAGGGCAAGCAAGCCTTTGACTACAAAGGTGGAAATCTCTTCAGCTGGTCTCTTTTGTGGGCTCTCTTGCAGGAGAGGGGGGTGACCCACTTCCATCTGCACACCGGAAAACGGCTGGGGGGGCTCGTGAGAACGGTGGCCCGACTCAGGGGTCTGCCCTATGTCGTCTCTCTACACGGTGGGCTCAAAGATATTCCTCAGTCTGAGGAAGATAGCTTTGTCAAGCCTGGTGAGAAGGCCTGGGAATGGGGCAAGGCGCTGGGGTTTCTCTTCGGTTCCCGCAAGGTTGTCTCCGGTGCCGACGCTGTGCTCTGTTTGAGCCGTGAGGAGGAGTCTCAAGTCCAGCCGGATAGGAACGGAAAACCTCGAGCTCACCTGATTCCGAACGGCGTTGATGTCGGGCGCTTTGAAGTCGGGGACCGAACCCGTTTCCGTCGGAAGTTTCAGATTCCGGATAAGACCTTTGTGATCTTGGTTGTGGGTCGAATCGACCCCCAGAAGAATCAGATGCTAGCTCTGAAGCTCTCACAAGAGTATCCCCAGGTTCATCTCTTGCTGATAGGTCATGTGACCAATCCCGACTATCGCGAGAAACTGGCGCGGGAGATAGCCGAGTGCGGGCTTCAGGAGAGAGTCACCATCATCGAAGGTTTGGACGGCAATGGGCAGGAGCTCGTCGACGCCTATCACGCCGCCGACCTCTTCTTGCTACCCTCCATCCACGAGCCGTTTGGAGTGGTGATTTTGGAGGCCTGGTCGGCTGGTCTACCCGTTTTGGCGAGCCGGGTTGGGGGAATCCCTGGTTTCTTGACCGATGGCGAGAATGGACTCCTCTTTGAGGTGGGCTCCTTGGAGTCGGCGAGCCAGCAACTCAAGCGCATGATGGACGACGGCGAGTTGACCGCTTCCATAGCAAAAGCTGGCAAGAGAGAAGCTCGCTCAAAATTCTCTTGGAGGATAGTCACCGAGCAGGTGGTAAAGGTGTATCAAGATGCGTGTTCTCTTTATTAACGAGTACGCCGGATATTGGGGAGGGGTTGAGCAAAACGTTGCTCACACGAGTCGCGCCCTGCGCGCTCGCGGTCATTCCACTCATCTGGCCTACCGCGCGGCCACAGACAAAGACTTTCAGTCCTACTGTGAACTCTTCGACCGAGTCCATCCTTGCCGAGAGTTAGGCGCACCCGAAGGGGAGAGCTTTTCTAGGATTCTCAGCGATGTGGCCCCCGACTCGCTCTACATCCACCGTGTGGAGTCCGTGAGACCTTTCTTGGGGCTGGACCAGAAGGTCACCAGAATGGTCCACGACCACGACCTCTGTTGCCCCCGCCGGCACAAGTACTATGTGTGGAACCGTAAGGTTTGTCGTCACAAGGCCGATTGGCGCTGCTGGCTCGACTTGGCATTCTTGCAGCGCGACCGATCCTCACCTTTGGGCGTTCGCTTTAAGAACCTTGGGGCCCACAAGACAGAAATGAAGACCCACTTCGGTCTCGATCAACTCTTGGTGGCCAGTGAATTTATGAGGGACGAGTTGGTGATGAATGGGTTCGCCGAGGACAGAGTACGGATCCTGGCGCCCCTGGTGCCAACCACGGACCGCGAGCCCTCGCCTCCCTCTGAAGACCCTCACGTGCTCTACGTGGGTCAGGTCATCCAAGGCAAAGGGGTGGACCTCTTGCTCCACGCTTTGGCGCTTTTGGAATGCCCCTTTCGGGCCACCATCGTGGGGGGGGGGAACCATCTGCCGGCGGTCGAGAGCCTGCTGAAGGATTTGGGTTT
>CAZVVF010000181.1:0-7464 GCA_964630575.1 uncultured Burkholderiales bacterium
GGCCAACTCCGATGGTGTCGCCGAACTCTGCCTCGATCACGATTCGGCTCGCCTCGTCCCGGTCAAAGACGTGGAAGGAATGGCTAGCGCTCTGAACGATTTTTGCCAAAACACCCAGACCCACCTCGATTCCGCCCTGGCCGCCGCCGAGCAACTGCAAGAGCGCTACTCCAGCGAAAAGATGGCCGCCCGATACGGCGAACTCTATCAACAACTGCTAGGCAAAAGGTGAAGTGAAACCAAGACCGGACCCAAAACGGGCACTCATCGTCCATACCGGAGGGGGCCTGGGAGACGTCCTGCTCTCAGGGCCCGTCATCGACACCCTCAAGAAGGCTGGATACCTCGTAGACTTCCTGGCCCGCAAGGGAACAGCCGAGGCCATCAGGCGCCACCCTAACCTGTCTGAGGTCCTCACCATCGACAGCAAAGACCCCTCCGACCTATCGCAAATGCGAGAATGGTCGCGCACACTGAGGAACCGCGACTACTCAGTCTGCCTTCTGCTGTGGAGCACGACGCGCTGGGCCTGGACCCTCTATCACACCGGCATACCGACCCGAGTCGGGCAAGACTCTCGCCTGCTCTACTCCTTCCTCTTCACTCATCGGGTTAAGATTCGTAGCGAACGAGGCGACACGCACACCCACTGGACCGAGATCCTACTGGACTACACGCGTGAACTGGGCCTTGAACCGGCCCCCTCGAAACTCAACTTCCCCATCGAAGCCTCGGCCACAGCAGAGGCCCAGCAGATCATCGATCAGACAGACTTCGGACCGCTGGACGGCCCCCTCATCGGCTTTCATAGCGGAAAGGGTCTCCCGCTCACAGCGCAGAGATGGCCCGTCTCCCATTTTGCCCGACTCGCCTCCCACCTCCAGACCACACTGGGGGCGAGACTGATCCTCACCGGCGGGCCTGGAGAAACCGAATTAGTGGCCTCGGTTAGCCAAGGGCTCTCGCTGCCCCACGCCAATATCGCCGGAAAGACCTCGCTTTCCGTTCTCGCGGCGGTGGCCCAAAACTGCGACATCTTCGTCTGCCCCGACTCTGGCCCGATGCACCTTGCCGCCGCCGTAAAGACCCCCGTGGTGGGGATCTACGCCCTGGATGAGGACTTCCCCCAGCGCTGGGCCCCCTTTGGCGTGCCACACAAGATCGTACGCCCGCCCAGACCGGCCTGCCCCAAAGGGTGCAGCAAACCGACTTGTGCAAACTTCGCTTGCTACCTCAAGGTCCAACCGGAGGAGGTGAGCGAAGCTGTGGCGCTGCTCTGGGAAGAAACGAAGAGCGCAGTGCCGCGCTCTCAGAGGAATCTCCACAAGAGGTAAGGAACCGCCAGCCCCAATGACCGCTCCAATCAAGATCGGTGTGGACGCGACGTTCCTACAGCGAGACCGACGAGGCATGGGACGAGTTCTTCGCAGCGTACTCAGTGAATGGAAGAAATCGTGTCCCCACGATCTCGTGCTGCTCGTGAGAGAGAAGCGCCACATCGCAGAACTCGAAGATTCACCGTTTGGCAAATGGGACATCCGAGTCTGGGACAAAGCCAGCGACATTCAAGTCTGCTGGTTTCCCTGGAATCGCGTAGACTGGACCCCGGAGTGCCCGGCTGCTGTGACGATCTACGACGTAGCACCGTTCACCGATTTCCATCCCCAGAATCGACACCTCGCTGACGACCAGAACCGACTGCTTCACGCGGCAGAGTTGGCCGATCGCATTATCACCACCTCAAATTTTTCCCGGATCGAGATGCACCGGCACCTCAATTGCGACCTCTCTCAGGTCGATGTGGTCCATCTTGGGCACGACTCGGTGTTCCACGCTCACTCCAACCAGTACCTCGACCCGTTTTTTGCCGAACGGATCGGGCCCAAGCCCTACATCCTCTTCGTGGGCAATTGCGAGCCGCGAAAGAACCTGGGCGGACTGTTGGAAGCCTTCATGCTGCTGGAGAACCAGGTCGACAGCCGCTTGCTCCTAGTCTCGGGCAAACCGGCCCAGCCCACCTGGACAGACCGCTTGAGAGGCCGAACAGACCCGCTCAGCGGGACCATCGCGCGCCTCGAAGACCGCCTGATCTGGCTAGAGGGGATCGACGACGCGACGCTTGCCGAACTCTACCGTCGAAGCCAAGTCTTTGTGATGCCCTCGTTCTATGAGGGATTTGGGCTTCCGCTCTTGGAGGCCATGGCCTGCGGTGCCTCACCCGCGAGCGCCCGGGCGGCCTCCGTGCCGGAAGTAGGGGGCGATGTTCCTTACTGGTTCAACCCCGAAGATCCAGTGGACATCGCACGAGCGATCATGGAAGCCATCGACGAACCCAACGGTGAGTTCGGGCCTAAACGAGCCAACGATTTCTCCTGGGAAAAATCAGCCAAAGACCTCATCGATATCCTGGAAGGCATGGCCCGAAAGTACATAGCGACCCAAGCTCAGGAGCCGCTCCCATGACCACTGACCGATATCTGCAAGAACTCGAGAAGCTCTCCGGCCAAAGGATACTCGTTGTGGGGGACCTGATGCTCGACCAGTGGATGTGGGGCCAAGTCAGCCGCATATCCCCTGAGGCCCCAGTGCCCGTTGTCGATGTCAACCGGACAACCTACACCCCTGGTGGCGCCGCCAACGTCGTCTGCAACCTCCTCACCCTCGGCTGCCAGGTTACCGTGGCCGGACTGGTCGGCCAAGACGAAACCGGTGCAAGATTGAAGCGACTGCTCCAGGACCACGGTGCAGCCGTAGACGGGCTGATCGAGAGCGATGAGCGCCGTACCACAGTCAAGACCCGCATCATCGCGCATTCCCAACAGGTTGTGCGCGTCGACCAAGAACAGAGGACTCCCTTCACACCGAACGAGGCCGGACCGCTCGTCGAGTGGCTTCAGCGAGAGGCCAGCCGATACGACGGTATCTTTCTCTCCGACTACGACAAAGGTCTCTTCACCTGCCCCCAATTGGTGGAGATTTTACCCACCCTCTACCGAGAGCACGGACCCGTCATAGCGGGTCCCAAACCCGACAACCTGGCCGTGTTCCGAGGCGTCCAGTGCCTGACCCTCAACGCCCATGAAGCGGCTGCCGCCACCGGCCTGGCAGTCTCCGACGACAAGAGCGCCGAAGCGGCCGGACAAGAACTGTTGAGACTCACCGACGCCGAAGCGGTCTTGGTGACCAGAGGCGAAAACGGAATGACCCTCTTTGCCCACGGCTTGCCTTCGGCCTCAGAGCCCGCCTTTGCCACAGAGGTCTATGACGTCAGCGGCGCCGGCGATACCGTGCTCACCGTAGTTGGCCTGGGTATATGCGCCGGAATCCCCCCGGCCACTTCCATCCGACTAGCCTCCCACGCGGCAGCGGTTGTCGTCCGAAAACTCGGTACAGCGACCCTCACCCTTGAGGAGATCGCTGAATCCTTGAGGCACCGAGCCCAGTGAGCCGTTTTTCTGCCCCCATCATCGAGCGAGGCGAATTGGAGCAAGCCTGCCAAGACTGGCGAGACAGCGGCGAGACCATCGTCTTCACCAACGGATGCTTCGATATTCTCCACGTTGGCCACTTGCAGACTCTCACGGCTGCCCGAAGCGAAGGGAGCAAACTCCTCGTGGGCCTCAACTCCGATCGGAGCGTGCGCGCCCTCAAAGGCCCCACGCGCCCGATCAATGCCGAGGCTGACCGAGCCCAGATCTTGGCCAGTCTGCGATGCGTAGACGCGGTCACCATCTTCGATGAAGACACACCGATCGAGGCCCTAGACCTCATCCGACCGCACATCCACGTGAAAGGCGGGGACTACAAGGTCGAAGACCTTTCCGAAGCCGACGTGGTCAAGAAGCACGGAGGTCGGATCGTGATCGTGGGGCTCGTGCCTGGTCACTCCACCACCAGCACCATTGAGAAAACTCGCTCCAAGTGAGACGGCTCCTCATCACCGCCAACTCTCCCGGCGAGATCGCTGGCTGGGTGCGCCCCATCCTCACGGAGTGGCGAGAGCGGGATTTGGGACCGGTGGACGTCTTGCTTCTCCCCTGCAGCTTTGCCACCGGACAAGAGGAGCGTGTCGCCCGCTCACTCGGGGTGAACAGGGTCTATCGACCATCGGAATATCTTCGGCTGCTCTGGAAAACGGGAGCCGACTACAAGGACGGCCTTCTCCTTCATCTCGGCGGCGACCTGATGTACAGCGCCTTTCTCAGTTGGCGCTGGGGAATTTCGTCCTGGTCCTACCTCTGGGCCAGGCCTTGGTGGGACAGCGCCTTCCAAGGCTACTTCACAAAAGACGAATGGGGAGTCAACTGGCTCAAAAAGCGAGGCGTAGCCGACTCCAAGATCCACCTCACAGGGGACCTCGTTCTAGACGCGGTGAGACAACACGTCGCCCAGCCTCAGAGCGAACGCCGCGCCCAGATCAGCTACATGCCAGGCTCACGAGAGCCTGAATTAGCGGCCCTCACGCCTTTTTTCTTGGCCCTGCACAGAGAACTGAGCAAGACCTTTCCCGGAATATCGGGAGTCCTACACGTCTCCCCCTTCATCCCCCGAAACAATCTCCGTGAACTTCTAGAAGCCGCGCCTGACCCGGCCGTAGGAGGCATTCAAGGGACGGTTGTGGGAGACACTCTCCAAGCCGAGGGCGTCCAACTCTGCCTCTCGGCCGAAGACAGCTACCAAGACCTCAGTCGGTCGCAACTGGCCATCTCCATTCCAGGCACCAAGACCGCTGAAGCCGGCTACCTGAGAACCCCCGTGGTCACCGTCGTGCCTCTCAACAAGCCAGAGCACTTACCATCCATTGGGCTGGTAGGGCTTCTCGACTTCATACCCGGAGGTCGCTACATCAAGGGCCAGATCATGCTCAGGATAAAAGATAGCTTAGGACTGCTGGCTCACCCCAACATCCTGGCCAAAGAAGCTCTGCTGCCGGAATACGTCGAGTGCGTGGAACTGGGAGCAATCACCGAGAAACTCGTCCCTATCGTGGGGAATAAAGAGAGGCTCCTGGGCGTGTCAGAACGCCTCAAGAGCCTCTATTCCTGGTCTCCCCGACCGGCCAGCGAACTCATCGACAGGCTGATCGAAAAGACCCCTTGATGGGCCTCTTGGCCTACTGAGACCAGGCCGTTCCGTAGAAGTATTCCCGAGTCACCTCTAAACCTCGATTGGCCTTCTTGGCCAACTTGATGGACTCGATGTACTCTTTCTTCCGAGCTTCTGGGGTTTCAGCGTCGAAAGACCCCTCCAAAACGTTCACCGATCGATAGGTCAAAGCGATGGACTTGAGGACCGTCTCATACTTCTTCTTGAACTTCTCGGGAATACGCCGCAAGCGGGCCTCGTTCATGATCTCCAAGAGCCGATTTCGAACCTCGATGCAATCCTGCTCGAAATCCGTGTACTTCACGGTTCCCTTTTTCGTAGCCTTGCGAATCTCTTTGAGCCTTCCGAGCTGTCCACTCGTTGCGTCAATGATCTTGCTCACCGTCATTTTGCGAAAGTCGTTAAGCTGTGGAGCCGTTCCACCTTTCACATAAGTCAGTCCCTCAGTAGGTGTTTCGAAATGACGCCACTGAAAATAGCGGAAATAATAAAAGCCGATTCCGCCGAAAACGACGACAACGGTGAGAAGGCAAGTTGTAAAAGAACTCGCGCGCTGGCGGGTGCGCTTGCTAAATGTTGGCCACATACGAACTGGATTAGGGTTCAGCTGGTCATTTCCCTCCAAAATCGCGCTTTATTGACCAGATATGGCAGAGAGTTCAGAACTCCTCACCCGTTCCACGCAGGGTCTGTTGCAGCTTGAGGAGAACCGATGCGACCATGGAGACCGGTCTCTCAGGACACCCCTTAACCCCGCAGCTTCCCAAGGGCGAACCAAGCCCGCTGTTCCACCTTTTGGAGCGGCTGCGACAGATGGGGGGAAAACCGACTGTACGGCGTCTGAAGTGTATCCTTGATAGCCTAGAATTCACGGAACGCTACTTCGCTGGCGTCGCCGGTGGCTTGTTGCGAAAATTGGAAGACCCCCCCAATCTGGGTCCGCTCTCGCAAAATTCTTCGAACGGCCCAGGCCTGAGAAGACTGCTGCGGTTTTGCCTCAACCGCTTGGAGATGCACGGACGAGACACTGGTGTGATCGATCTCTTCAGCTGTTTTTACCTACACGGTAAGCGCAGCCTCCCCTACTCACACACCCGTTGGCTAGGACTCGTTCCCGGCACGGAGAACCCCGAGAGCAACAATTCCTGGAGTTACGGGTCGACTCTGGAAAAACTCTCCGTTCCCGCTGCTTTTGAGAGCATGGAAGTTGAACTGCGAAACTTGTCCGAGATCTTGCAGAGCTTCATCGAAGGCGGAAGTTCCTATTTTGAGTCCCACGACCACTTCGCTCGCCTCGACGAATTCGGGTGGCAGTGCACCTTGCAGAAAGAGGAGAGATTCGTGGAGCTCGTACCCGCTATTCCCACCAGACTGATCCCGCTCGAAGCTCAAGCTCCCACCTCGGCCCCCCAAACCGAAGACGAGCATCTCCTCAATACCAACCCCTTTCTTCCGAATCCAGACCCCGGCGATGTCAAAGCCGAAGCCGAAGAGGCTGACGGCGAGTTCGAGGAGAGCCCTGAGGTTCAGTTGCAGCGACTGGCCCAAACCGTCTTAGACGACCCCCCTGAGAAAAAGGTGGCTCCCAGCCCCACGGCCCGAATAGCGCCGCCGCACAACCCCTTGGAGCGGTGGAGCGCCGGGGAACTCAAGTCGTTCAAGACCAGTTTGCAGCAGGTCTATCCGCGCCTCGATCTCGACCGCGTTCCTTCCGAATACCTCAACAAGCTCTCACGGTTCATCTCCTCGGTGAGCTCCGGCTATATTCTTATGGAAGGCAAGCAAGGATCCGGTAAAACGCTTCTCACGGAGGCCTTTCGCGATAGCCTGTTGGAGTCGAGCCTCGAAGTCACTCCCTTGCTCTTCTCCGTAAAGAATCAGTTCTATCCAGACACCGCAACCTTTCTAGAACAGCTCAACGAAAGCTTGCGCATCCGCCCCGGCCTTGGACGGAAGAGCTTTGAAGCTCTGGATCCGGCGGTGATCAAAGATCTCAACATGCGCACCCCTGGTGAGGCACGGAGCACACGATTCTCATCTTTTCTGAGCGAACTCAAGTTGGTCAACGGAACCCGTATCGTCCTTCTCTTGGACGGGCTCGACGAAGGTTCTGGTACCGCCGGCAAGGGCGACTCACTCTTTAGCTATCTGCCCCCCCATCTTCCCGACGGAATCTACGTGGTCCTCAGCTACCACCCGGATCGATTCCGCCCAGGTGATCGCCACGTACTCGAAACCATTCACAGCGGACCTTCGCTCAAGATTGAGCTGGCCGGAGAGGATGGTCTGTACCGCGATTTCGTGGAGCGCTTCCTCAGCTGGGGTGGAGATGGTCCGCTCTCAGAGGGGCTCGCAGAA
>CAZVVF010000182.1:0-7433 GCA_964630575.1 uncultured Burkholderiales bacterium
CGGCAGGAGTCGTAAAGCTGAGAAGTTTTGCCACGGCCTCGGGGGCTACGGCCTGGTTGAATACAAGAAAGAGAGGGTCCCCCTCTTTTTGCCCCTTGTGGCCCGATTTGGGGATCGTGGAGACAATGCTCGGGGCTGGCGTTGAAAACTTGAAGGAATAGGGCTCTTTGAGTTCGTTACCACCAGGCGTTTTGAGGCCAGCAGGGACCGTGACTGTGTACTCGGTTCCGGTGAGGAGGGGTTGCTCTGGCTCAAAGCTGACTGTGGCTGTGCCCTTCCAACGAAAGCGCCCTTTGGCCGCTGGCTCCAACTCGAAGGGGACGGCTATACCAGCAGATTCGGCCGATAACGTTTTCATAGGCTGGTTGAAGACAACGGTGATCGACTGGTAGTCCTCAGGTCCGGCGGTCTTGCCTTGAGGCGAACCCAAGACCACCTGCAAAGGTCGGTCGATCTTGAGTCCTAGTATGTCGGACAGTTCATCTGGTAACGTTTCTTTGTGGTCTTTCACACATCCAGGCAGTACCAAGATAAGGGTGATGAGGAGATATCTGAGCGCTTTCATGACTAGCCTTCCCGTTTGTAGTCTCACGGATCGGGGGCGTTTAGGACCACCCCCGGTCAGTTGAAACATTTGAGAGTCTTCTGGTTTCTCATTCGTGTCGAACACCGGATCTCTCTTGTAGTCGTCGATTACTCCGGTGTATTTCCTGATGGGCAAGAAAAACCTGGGATACACGTTTGTCTTTCTCGGAAATAAAAAAAGGACCCGTGACGGGTCCTTTTTTCTTCTTCATTTGCTTCTAGAAACCGAAGCCGCCGAATCTTTGCTGGCATCCCTGCATAGGGCCGAAACCACAACCGCCGCCGCCGCCGCACTGGCCACAACCGCCTTGACCGCCCTGACCGCTCATCATCTGCATCATTTGCTGCATCATTTGCATCATTTGCATCATCATTTGACGACGACCACCACCGGGACGACGAGGGCCACCAATTCCTTGGCCGAATTGTGCTCCGCCGTTGATTCCGATGCCTGCATTCATATTGATGTTTAAGTTCATTGGGATGCTCCTAAGTTGATTTGTACTTATTGTAGCCCTGCAAGAAGCAAAATGAAGGGGCTTTGTGTTGCATTTTTTTTGCAGATGTTAAAAAGATGTAACGAGTTTTCTTGTGGGTGTTCACAAGTCTGCTGTTGGTGAGATTTGTCGTTCAGAGATTAGGGGCAGCCTCTACCATGCAGAAAAGAGAGGCTGAGCGCCTCTCTTTTCTACAGAGAAGGAAGATGGGAAGAGGGGTTTAGAAGCCCATTCCGCGGCAACGTCCGCAGGAACACCCGCCAGCACCACAGGCTCCGCCTTGCTGGCCGCCGCCACAACATGGGCATCCGCCGCCTTGGCCACATCCGCCTTGCTGGCCGCCAGCCATCTGTTGCATCATCTGCATCATCATCCGCATCATCTTCATCATGGGATTTCCGCCACGTCCACCACCGATGCCTTGACCGCCGCCGAATCCGCCGCCGAATCCACCGCCGCCGAATCCTTGAGGTCCACCGAATCCGCCGCGGTTACCGTTGTTAATATTGATATTCATAGTTTTGCGCACTCCTTGTTGTCTTTGTCCCTTCATTATAGGTGGGGGGAGTGGCTTGAATGCTCGCGTTTTGTTACGAGTGTGTAAACTATGTTAACAGGTCCTTCAGAAAGGTTGTCGTTTGGTTAACGGGCTCCCATTTTGGCGGAGGTTAGCTTCCGCTGAAGTCGATGGAGTCCGTGCTTTGAGTCAGCGCCTCTTCGTATCCGTGGGCTTTGGCGAATCGCTGGGTCAGCCGTTGGATGTCCACCGCCGAGTCGAAGATGGTGTCCCAGCCCCGCGATAGGTCTGACATCTGAAAAGTCTTGTGGACTCCTCTGATCCTGTCGATGCCTTCGAAGGAGCGCTCGATCTTGTCCAAGAGTCGCTCTGCGAGCTCCTTGCCGTCCTCGAAGTCGGTGTTGTCCCCGTCCTCTGGGTCTGGTGGAATCTGCAACGCCTCTTCGTAGCCTTTTTGTAGGCCCAGAAGATATTGCTCCAGGGAGTCGACGACAGAGAATATACTAGCCAGAGAAGTGGTTCCACTCATGACGGCGTTGTAAGTTTCGTAGACCGTGCCGTAGACCGGTCCCAGAACTGCCGTTTTGCTTCGGTCATACTCGGTCGCGCGCGGGTCGGGGAAGAGTCGGACTAGGTCGCACCGGCCGCAAACATCTTCCTCACCCTCTCCTCCGCATCGCGGGCAGAGACGAGTTTCCCCCGACAGGGAACGCTCGATCTCGGCGTTGCAGTCAAGCACGATGAGGCGTTCCTCTTCGAAGAGAGAGACGGCTTCTTTGTAGGCGGCTCTATCGTTATCGGCGGCCAAACCTGGAAGTCTGTCTAGGACCTCGGCGATGGTCCAGTAGGCTTCGGCCATGCGCTCAATGGGGGCGCGAGCCGTGTCGACGAGGTCTGGATTCTGATTGAGGTCATTCTCGGTCTCTTTGGCACCGCCCTTGAGTCGTCCGGCCATCGACATGCAAGGATTGTTCAGTTCATCCGACTGAACCTCACCCTCTAGCCAAAGTTTGCAAAAAGCGAGCAGGCCCTTTACGGTACTGGGGTCTGGTGGGGGCGGGCTTCCGTCGCCGTAGTTGCTCTGCAGCGCTGCGAGTAGCGGATTTGAGTCCATGGAAATGCTCCTGAGATTTTACAAAGTTGAGTTCAGGCTTCAACCTTCCCTCGATGAAAGGGCTGTTCCTGTCTTGCACCTCGGTTGCTGAGTTCGCTAGCCCTGATTTCGGCGGGGGCGAACTCGCACTGGTCCAGAATTTTCAGGTTTGACCCCCTTTGTGTCGCCAAAAAACTCGGCCAGGAGGGCGACGTCCGCTTCGATATCGCCGGTCACGGTCATCCGTGGGCCCATCTCAAGATGCTTGGCAGCTCCATCGACTCTCACGGGATAGAGGGGGATCTTCGCGCCTTCAGCGATGAAGTAAAAACCACTCTTCCAGTGCTCCACGTACTTGCGGGTTCCCTCAGGAAGGACGCCGAGAGCGATCTCATCCTGCTTGTTGATGGTTTCCACCATGGTTTCGACAAGGTTATTGGAGCGCTTTCGGTCTACCGGGATACCACCGAGGCTACGCAGCAGCAGGCCGATAGGCCCCTTGAAGAGATTGTCTTTGATGAGGTATTTCAGAGGGAGTTGAAAGTGATGGATGAGGGCGAGGGTTAGAAAATAGTCAAGGTTGGAGGTATGTGGAGCCCCCAAAATCATGACTTTCTTCTCTGTTGGTCGGTCACCGGTGATGGTCCATCCGAGGAGCTTTACACAGAGAATGTGTGCTGCTCGGCATAGTAATTTAATTAGCATGGCTAGGTCGTGCTCCAGATTCTCTTTCTTGGCCGGGATTGTAGCATAGGAGTTCCTGGCAAAGATAGGGCCATATTTCGAGGAGTTCCCTCGGTCTAAGCAGAAGGCCCAACAATATCCCGGCTAGGAGACAGTACCTATGATTTTTGAGAACGATGCCCAAAAAGCAACCTACGAGATGATCTTGCCTTGGATGCAAGAGATGTTTGGCGAGTTTGTCGGCAAACGGCTAGAGATTCCTGAGTTTGGGGTTCGCGTGGGCTCGGCCTTTGCCCAAACGGCCATCTATCCCATGGGTGACGAAGATGCCGTCATTTCCACCAGGGCTTATGTGGTGACTGGCGTGGATCTGACTCCGGACCTCATGCACTTTCTCCTGCGCGAGAACGACCGCATGACATTTGGGGCCTTCGGGATCGACCAAGATGGAGATGTCTTTTTTGAGCACACTATCGTAGGCTCCACCTGTGATAAGCCTGAATTGAAGACCTCGGTCTCCTCGGTGGTTCTTATCGCCGATGAATACGATGACCTGATTGTTGAAAAATGGGGTGGTGAGCGAGCCATTGACCGCTTGCGTGACAATCCCGAAGACGAGGCCGCCGCAGGAAAAGCAGCGGCTCAGGGCTCCTGATAAGTCTCGGCTCAATCAGTAGGATAGACAAAAAGCCACGGTGGAGACACCGTGGCTTTTACTTTGGGAGAGCTTCGCTCTTGGCAGGCGGGGAACTCTTATTTTCGGGCGTCTTTGCTGTCGCCGCCGGATGAAAAGACCTTTTTCCACCAGGGCCTCTGGGCCTCGCTCTTGAGGTCTTCGAGCTCACGCTGAAGCTCCATGGCCTTGAAGGTTGAGTCGATGACCTGGCTCCTCATATCCTCCAGCGCCGTTTCGGCCTCCACCGCTCTGACTGTTGCCGCCACGGCATCCTGCTCGGCTTCGTCGGCTCTTTGTTCCAAGTCTTGCTGCCGCTGGGCTGCATCCGCGAGCATTCGGCGCGAAGCTGCCAGCTCCGACTCGATATAGCCGAGTCTCACCATGGCAGCCTCGTGTCTTTGGAGGGAGACGATGGCGCCTGTTCCGCGGTACTCACCCTCGTCGTCGAGGGTCACTTCAAGAGACGTGTTGACGGTCTGGAGTTCCATGGATTGCTTGAGCAACCGGCTCTGTTTTTCGCCTTCAAGGCGAGACAGTTCGCTCTCTGGAATCCTTGTCTCGCCAGCAGAATTGGTGGTCGTTCGCAGGCGACCCTGACGAACGAGCCGCCGGATTCGGCGAGGGCTCGTTTCGGCGAGATCTGCGAAAGCTCGTATAGAGAGCGGACGGCTTGAGTGTCCTTTTTGTTCTTCTGGTAAGGCCATAGATTTGCAAACACCTTGATGAATGATGTTCAATAGGTTTGCAAGACTTGAAGCCCTTCCTTCTATTAGTTGAAAAAGAATCTATAATAACGAGGGAGCGTTACTGAACAAGCTCGATGTGATACAGGAACGGCCAGCGTTTTCCGGTGACGAAGAGACGTCGTTCCACAGTGTCAAAAGCGATTCCGTTCAGGACGTCATTGGGGCCCAGGCCATAGGCTTGCTTGTCGATAAGGCCGGTGAGGTCCACTCGGAACAGCACTCGACCATCGGCGGGGTCGATGACCACGATCTCGTCCTTGGTGAACCTGTTGGCGAAGATAAGGCCATTGACCACTTCGAGTTCATTCAAAAGATCGACCTCTACTCCGTTGTCGGTGGCCGTGACGTAGCCCACTTCTTCGAACGTGATCGGGTCTAAGAAGCGTATGGTGGAGGTGCCGTCTGAGAAGGCGAATGTGTCAGCGTCGGTCAGGGCGAGTCCCCAGGCCGGTACTAGGGTCGCTCGGGTGTCCGTAGGGATGAAGGTCTCTTCGTCCCAAACGATGGCTTCACCGGAGTCTAGGGTGAGTTGGAAGAGGCTTCCCTGTCTGGAGGCGAGACCTTCACCAAACAGATTGCTGGCCAAGTTCTGCTGCTTGATCACATTTCCGGTTTCGAGGTCGACTTCCCGAAGCGAGCTCTGCCCAACCAGACCGGTTGATTCGAGGAGTCTGCCATCTTCATAGAGGAGTCCTTGCGTGAAGGCATCGGTTTGGTGGGGGTAGGTCTCCACCACTCGGAAGGTGAGGACCGGAGCGGGTCCGGAGGGCTCGAGCTGACCCGAATCGGATAGATAGTCTCCAAGACTGTCTCCGTCGGAGCCTCCGCAGCCTGTCACGGTCAGGACGATGGAGGCCACTAGTGTGAGCACAAAAGCTATTTTTTTGAAAGGGTTTATTCTCGTAGGTTGAGTCATGCGCGTGCGATTCTACGCTGTATGGCCCTACGCCTCTGAAGGGGTGAAGCTTGTTGGCGCTCTCGTGAGTCAGCCTGGCGGGCGCTTCTTTCCGTCCTCATGGATCCAAGTCGTCATGATATCGATGACAGCCTTTTCTCCAAATTCTCTCTCGATGTTGAGATACCATCGACAACCCTCGCCGTAGACGGGGTCGGGATTCGTTTTGAGGCGGTAGCAGAACTCCGTCAGGCCTGCCCGCTTCATGAGGTGGAAGGAGACCCATTCGGCAAAGCCTTCCGCGAGGAATTCAGAGATGGCATCAGGGTCCGGTTGGCTCGCGAAGTGCCAGGCGTGACCGAGTTCGTGAGCAAGAACCATGAGGGCTTGGTCACGACGCAGGGTGTCGTTGATCACGATTTCGCCGTTGTCAAAGTAGCCTTGAGCTGCCTCTCCCTGCAAGACCATCTTGTGAGCGGGTTCAAGTCGAACGCTCAGAGCTGGACTCTCGCTCATGTAGGCCTGGAATTCGGCGGTCATCAGTCGGTTCAAGTAGTGCAGCTGAATCTCGGCCACGTCGGGCTCGATCAAAACCCCGCAGCGACACAAGTGCCGAAGACTCGGCTGGCAGTCGCAGGAGGCTTCTTGGGCGACAGCCGCTGCCGCGAGAAGAAGGAGCAGTATGCTGAGTGTGAAGGCTCGAGAAATGCGGCCTCTCACGAGTCTGCTTCTCGATCTTGGCGCAGTAGCGAAAACACTTGGTGGTCCTTGTAGGTCTTGCCAAATTTGATCCCCTGGCGCTCAACGCCCTCCAGCAGGAATCCGAGTTTGTTGACGAGCTGGATGCTGGCATGGTTGTCCGGCTGGATCTTGGCTTCAATTCGATTGACCGAGGTGAATTGAAAGGCGGCATCGATGGCTAGTCTTACCGAACGGGTGCCGAGGCCCTTTCCGTGAAATCGCGGCGCGAGCCAGTAGCCGATCTCGGTTTTTTCATTGCGCATGTCGGAGTGATGGAAACCGACGGTCCCGATGAGTTCTTCGTTCTGAAGAACACCATACGTGATCCCGGCCCCCCAAAAGCCCGTGAGGGTCATGATGTAATAACTCATGTCGGCAATCGCCGTCGTGCGGTCGACCCAGGTCATGTATTTCCTGAGGGTAGCGCGATCGCCATCGACTAAGAGAAAGAGTTCACCCGCATCCCTACCAACCAGTGGACGAAGAAGCAGGTCTCGGTCTCTGAGGTCCCGCCGCATGAGATCGTTTGGGAACTTGTCTTGCGTCAGGCGGCCCTCATCGTTTGCCTGCTAAATGCGTGCTGTTCCCAAAGAAGACGTCGGCCGATTCCATCATGGTTTCCGAGAGGGTCGGGTGAGCGTGAATCGTTAGGGATAGGTCTTCGGCGGTCGCTGCCATCTCTATGGCGAGAGTCCCCTCGGCTATCAACTCCCCTGCGCCGGGCCCTACGATGCCCACGCCCAGAATTCTCTCGGTTTCGGGATCGAGGATCAGCTTGGTGAGTCCGTCTGTACGGTCTAGGGTCAGGGAGCGACCCGAGGCAGCCCATGGAAAGCGAGCGACTTTGTGCGGGACTCCGTCTCTCTTGGCTTCCTCTTCGGTAATCCCTGACCAGGCGAGTTCGGGGTCGGTGAAAACCACAGCCGGGATCGCGTGTGGCTCGAATGTGGCTTTGCTTCCGTGAATCACCTCGGCGGCCAGTCGACCTTGATGTGTTGC
>CAZVVF010000183.1:0-7410 GCA_964630575.1 uncultured Burkholderiales bacterium
GAGGATGATGACCTCATACATTCAGCCGGGCGGACTTATGGCCGATCTCAACCCTGGATTTCTGGAGAAGACCGAAACCGTTGTTGCCCATCTGGAAAAACAGATGAGCATGTATTATGGCTTGCTCGAGAAGAACCCCATCTGGATGGAGCGAACCAAAGGGATCGGTATCCTGACTCCTGAGGATGCTCAGGATTACTGCATCACAGGACCCGTCGCACGGGCCAGCGGCATCGATTGGGACCTGCGGCGGGATCGACCCTATGCAGCCTACGCCGATTACGAATTTGCTGTTCCCCTGCGAACGAAGGGCGATTGCTATTCTCGCTACATTGTTCGCATGGAGGAGATGGAAGAGTCTCTCAAAATTTGCCGTCAGGCTCTGAAGAAGATCTCACCGACCGGTCCCTATCGGACCGATGATCGCAAGATCGTACCACCGCCCAAATACGAGATTCAGTATTCTATGGAAAGCCTGATTCACCACTTTAAACTCTTTACCGAGGGCTTTTCACCACCCCCCGGCGATGTCTACCAGGCGATCGAATCCCCACGCGGTGAAGTTGGGTTCCACATGGTTTCAGACGGGAGCAACAAGCCCTACAGAATGAGGGTCCGTACTCCGTCGTTCACCAATGTTCAACTGGTTCCCCATCTCATCAAAGGTTTGTTGCTCGCCGACGTTGTGGTCATTCTCGCCTCGATCGACTTCGTGCTGGGCGATTGTGACCGCTAGGAAAGGAATTGGAAGTATGAGTGAAGCCACAACGAACGGACTCTTAAGCCAGGAGACGAGAGAGCGGATCGCCGAGCTCATGGCCCGATACCCCAAGCCCCGATCAGCCATTCTCCCGGCTCTGCACGTCGTTCAAGAGCAACTCGGGTGGGTTCCTGAGGAGGCTCAGGCCGAAGTTGCCGAGATTTTCGAAATGAAGGCTGCTGAGGTTCAGAGCTTGGTCACCTTCTACTACATGTACCATCGCAAGCCGGTGGGCAAGTACGTGCTCAAGGTGTGTCGCTCGATATCCTGTTGGCTGCGTCGTTCCGAGAAGCTCGAACACAACCTGTGCGAGCATTTGGGAGTGGAGGCTGGAGAGATGACCGAGGACGGCATGTTCACCGTGGTGCACGGCGAATGCCTAGCCGCCTGTGTCAATGCTCCTGTCGTCCAGGTCAACGATCGGTTCCTGCTCGACGTGGACCCCGACAAAGTGCCCGAGATGATCCAGAAGCTGCGCGACGGTGACCCCAATTACCCGGCGGCTGTGGAGTCCTGGCAACGACCTGAGGGAGCGACGAAGGAATCACTATGAGCACCCAGATAATCTTTGAAAAACGTGACATCAAGGGCATCAAATCCCTTGAGACCTACCTCAAGAACGAAGGCTACGACGGACTCAAAAAGGCGATCAAGGAGTATACTCCTGATGAGCTGATCGAGTACGTGAAAACCTCCGGGCTTCGCGGTAGGGGAGGGGCTGGTTTTCCGACTGGCTTGAAGTGGAGCTTTGTTCCCAAAAACCCAGGAAAGCCCAAGTACCTGTGTGTCAACTGTGACGAGTCTGAGCCAGGGACTTGCAAAGACCGCGATATGGTCACGCTTTTGCCTCACCAGCTTTTAGAAGGGATCGCCATATGCTGCTATGCTGTGGGGATCCAGAAGGCTTTTATCTACATTCGGGGAGAGATGCTCGAAGGTTACGAGATTCTTGAGGCCGCTGTCGCCGAGGCCGTGGAGAAGAATCTTCTCGGCCCCAACATCTTGGGGACAGACTTCTCTTGCGACGTGGTTGTTCACCGCGGAGCCGGAGCCTACATCTGCGGTGAAGAGTCGGCGCTGCTCTCGTCCCTGGAAGGCGAGCGCGGGTTTCCTCGACTCAAGCCACCGTTTCCGGCCGTCGAGGGCCTCTATGCCTGCCCGACTGTTATCAACAATGTCGAGACGCTGTCCACGCTTCCGGCCATTATGCGAAAGGGTGCCGAATGGTACTCCTCCATGGGCACCGAGAAGAGCAAAGGGACCAGGGTCTTGTGTCTTTCCGGTCACGTGAAGAAGCCGGGCAACTACGAAGTCGAACTCGGCACGAGCATGCGGGAGCTTATCGAAGTTTACGGTGGCGGCATGCTCGAAGGCAATCTGAAGGCTATCATCCCCGGTGGAGCGTCGGCTCCGATGCTGACCAAAGATCACCTCGATGTCACCCTCGACTTCGAGGCCATCGCTCAAGCGGGATCGATGGCAGGCTCCGGTGCGGTCATCGTGATCAACGACAAGACCTGCATTGTGAAAGTTTGTCTCAATCTGGACCAGTTTTTCGAAGAAGAATCCTGCGGTAAGTGTACGCCTTGCCGAGAAGGTACCAAATGGTTAGTCGATATCCTAACCCGTATGACCGCAGGACATGGTAGAGAAGAAGATATACCGCTGCTCAAATCCGTCTGTGATAATCTAGCGGGAAAATCGTTTTGTCCTCTCGGTGACTCAGCGACCTCCTGTATAATGAGCGCTTTTAAATACTTTCCCGAAGAATTTGAACACTACGCACAGCACGGATGTTCGATTCTCGACGGTAAGAAAGAGATGGCCCAAAACTGATGTCAGATGATCTAGTCAATATAACCATCGACGGTCAGCCGATCTCCGTTCCCAAAGGGACGCTCTTGGTGGAGGCCGCCCGCAAGATAGGTCTCGAGATTCCCGTATATTGCTATCATCCCAAATTGAAGCCTGTGGGAGCCTGCCGAGTCTGTTTGGTGGAAGTCGAAAAGCAAAGGCGTCCCATGATGACGGCCTGTACCACGACGGTGATGCCAGATATGGTCGTTCACACAAAGAGCGAAAACGCGATCGCAGCGCGCGAGGGTATCCTCGAATTTCTCTTGATCAACCACCCGCTGGATTGCCCGGTCTGTGACCGAGGCGGCGAGTGTGATCTGCAGGATTTCACCTTGAGATACGGCGCCCCAACGACCCGTTTCATCGAACAGAAAAGACACTTTGAGAAGTCCAAGCAAGTAGGCCAAAACGTGCTCTTGGATCGAGAGCGCTGCATCATGTGCCAGAGGTGCGTGCGCTTTTGTGATGAGATCGCCATGGAAGAGGGCTTGGCGATCATCGAGCGGGGCAGCCGCAGTGAGATCGGGACCTTCGAAGGGCGATCCTTCGATTCGCGATTCTCCGGGAACGTGATCGAACTCTGTCCGGTAGGCGCTCTAACAGCTAAAACCTATCGCTTCGAGTCGCGACCTTGGGAGCAGCAGCACTTCAGTGGAGTGAGCAACGTGAGTTCGTTGGGAACGAACATCACCGTCGACGTCCGCTTTGACAAAGTGGTGCGCATTCGCTCTCGGATGAATGAGGATATCGATGATGGCTGGCTCACCGACGAGTGCCGCTACAGCCATCTGCCGATCCACTCAGAGGACCGCCTCACGGCTCCGGCGATTCGAGACGCCAACGGTGATCTCCAGCAGGCCACTTGGACCGAAGCGCTGGAGCGAGTCGTGGAAGAACTCTCCAAGGACGGCCTCACCTCCGGTATCCTGGCCAGCACCAAGCTCTCGGTGGAAGACGGACACATGCTGCTTCGACTAGGCCGCAGTGTCCTGGAAACTCCGCACGTGGTACACGAATTCGCTCACGAAGAGTTGAAGACTGAGGAATCCCTCACAGGCCGCGTGAACGGGTGCGACCAAGCGGATGTGATCATCTGCCTCGGGTGCGACCCCAGCCAGACTCATCCCGATTTCGAGTTGAGAATCAAAAAGGGATTGCGGAACAAGGCCAAGTTGGTCACCCTGGTCTCAGAACCCAGCATGGTGGGATTCGCCGATGTGCAAGCTGTCGGTAACCCCTCTGAGCTTTGGAGCAAGTTGACCAAGGCTCTGGAACAGGATGTCGAGGAAGCCGAAGTCACCATGCGGCTCCCGAAGCCGAGGCCTTGGGAGGCTGGTGGGGAGACCTCCGAGGATTGGCAAGATCTGCTGGAGACCGTTCGCAACGCGCAACGTGTCCTCGTGGTCCTCGAGGGTGACCTCGAAGCCAAGAAGCTTACCAAGGTCATCAAAGATGTTCAGAAGTTGGGATGGAGTGAAGCTCCCCACGGAGTGATCCACCTCAGAAACGGCGTCAATTCCGTGGGGCTCGACGCTGTAGGACTCACCGAGTCCTGGACTAAAGAGAGAAAAGCTCCTTACGAGCAGTCGTGGGGAACCTTCAACAGCGCTGAGTGCAAGTCTTACCGAGACCTTTGCACCGGCGGCGCCAAGGCTCTGCTGGCGGTGGGTTGTGACCCGATGAAAGTCACTGGAGCCAAGAAGCCGAGCTTCTTGGTCGCAGCCGCCACTCATCCCAACGCAACCACTGAGAAGGCCGATGTCGTGCTTCCTTTGAGCACCTGGGTGGAATCTCACGGAGTCTTCGTCTCCACAGAGGGCACGGTCCAATTCAGCCGTCAGTCTATTCTCCCAGTCGGTGACTCCAAGCCAGCTTGGGAGATAGCGAAGCTTTTGATAGGTCTTTTGGAAAAGGAAGACTTGGAGGTGAAATCTCCCAAGGTTGTCTACAGTGAGTTGGGCGCTCTCAACTCCAACTTCAGTGGTGCTGACTACTCCGATTTTCAAGCGCCTGGCGAGGTTCACTGGAGCTACCCGCAGCAGGCTGGACTGGGAATGCCAAGGCCCGACCTTTCAGCGATCCCTGTATCGGAACCTGACAGCCCCATGTGGATGCCGACTGTTGCGACAGGATCCAAGGTTGAAATGGCGGGGCGGCTCCATCGTGGACAGCAGCCTCCGGCTGCCCCCGGTCAGACTGACCCGAGACGCATCGCTGCACTCTTGGGGCTGACTCTGCCGGTAGAGGAGGGCAACCCGAGTCCGGCTTCGGCGCTACCTGCCAAGGGCGTGCCGAAAAAGGAGGGATACCTTCCCCTTCGAGTGATTTCCAACACAGCCGCTGAGCCTCCAGGTCCAACGCCGGCCAGTCGTCACCACGAGATCGGGGTTGGGCGTCGTCGACAGGTCCAAGTCCCAGTGGCCAAGACGGCTCTCTTAGAGGAAGCCGAAGCTGAGCCCGAAACACTCGACCATGCTAGCTCCTCGGAGGAAAAGTCTTGACTTTGTTGCTCTTCTTTGAAGTGGCCTTTAGAGCCCTCGTAACGTGTGCGTTGCTCCAGTTGTCTTTTGCCATGATGACGCGCTGGGAGCGTCGTGCCATGGCCAAAATGCAGTGGCGAATCGGGCCTGATAGGTTCGGTCCACACGGTCTTTTTCAACCTTTCGCCGACGGGATTAAGCTACTCTTTAAAGAGCAGCTCATGCCCGACCAGGCTCGGCCGTTTCTCTATCTGATCGCGCCGGTCATCTCCTTGATCGTAGCTTTGACCTCGTTTGCCGTGATCCCAACCCAGTTGGGCAACTTCCCCTTCAACCTGATTTTCGATCTACCGCCTGAGAAGCGCCTGTTCCAGATCGCCGATATCAACGTTGGGGTCATGTTTCTCCTCGGAGTGACCTCGCTCTCGGTCTACGGGATCGTGCTGGGGGGCTGGGCTTCAGGTAACAAGTACAGCTTGATCGGCTCCATCCGGGCAACCGCTCAGATGGTCAGCTACGAGCTGGCCCTTGGAACGGCGCTTCTGTCGCCACTCTTTATGGTAGGCTCGCTCTCTTTCCGGGATATCTCGATCTTTCAGGATGGAGCAGCCTGGCTTTTTCTCTCCCAACCTTTGGCTACCATAATTTTCATCATCGCAGCTCTGGCTGAAACGAATCGTGCACCGTTTGACCTTCCGGAAGCGGAGCAAGAATTGGGAGCTGGATTTCATACCGAGTATAGCGGCATGAGATTCTCTCTCTTCTTTATGGCCGAGTACACCGCCATGATCACAGCGAGCGCTGTTTTGGTCACCGTCTTTTTCGGCGGGCCAAGGCTGTTTCCGTTTTTGAGTCCAGAGAGTGCCATGAATCCCGAGTCGATCTTCATATTCGCGCTCAAGATTTGTGTCTGTATGTTCTGCTTCATCTGGATTCGAGCCACCTTTCCACGCTTTCGTTACGACCAACTCATGAATATCGGTTGGAAAGTCTTGTTGCCGTTGGCCATGATGAATCTCGCTATCACGGCTGTTTGTGTCGTCTTTCAGGCTCCCTGGTGGGCCTACACGGTCGCGATAATGGGAACAGTCGCCTTTCTTTACGCCTGGGGTAAGCTCAGTCGTCGAAACGAGTCAGAAGAACACTCATGAAAAGAGAACCTCAATACTATGGATAGAGTCATAGATGATCTCATCGCCCTGGGTAAGGGTCTCAGCATCACCTTCAAAAACTATCGCGAGAAGCCGGTCACCACGCAGTATCCAGAAGAGACCCGCGATGTCCCCGATCGGGTTCGGGGCCGTCACGTTCTGCACCGTTATGAAGACGGTCTGGAGCGTTGCGTCGGCTGCCTGCTCTGTCAGGGAACCTGTCCCGCCGGGGCGATCTATATCGAGGCCGAGGAGAACAGCAAAGATTCCCCCGTCTCTAAGGGTGAAAGGCACGCGAAGGTTTTCGATGTCGACCTTTTGAGGTGCATCTATTGCGGTCACTGTGAGATGGCTTGCCCGACCAACGCGATCACCTTGGAGAACAACACAGCGCTGGCTGGATTCACCCGAGACTCACTCTTGATGCACAAGGATGATCTCCTGGAGCCCGAAGGCTCGGCGACCTTGGGAACCACCGAACATTGGGACCCTAAGCCACCTGAGGATGTCAAGAATAAAGTTCCTGCGCACACCGGTCGCTTCGATGGCTCATCAACATCGGCAGCAGCCGTAGGCCGGGGTGACCTCGAGCTCGGTCAGGCCCCGCTCGCACCCGAACGAAAGGAAGAAAATGATGGCTGACGTTTTCCTCGCCATCCTGGCGTTGACCACTGTAGGGGCTGGCATAGGAGTCGTTTCCTGTAAGGAAGCCGTTCACAGTGCCCTCTACCTTACCGTTCATTTGCTCGGTATAGGCGGGCTCTTTTTGGGGCTGCATCACCAGTTCTTGGCGGTAGCCCAAATGCTGATCTATGCCGGTGCCGTTATGGTCGTGTTTATGTTCGCGGTGACAACCTTGTCGCCGGCGGAAGAACCCCTAAAGCTAACGCCCTCAAACAGCATGGCTCTTTTGGGAGCCGCCACGGGGCTACTGAGCTTCGGGGGGATTTTTTGGGCCTTCTCGATGTCTGACCTAGCGACTCAACAATTTACCGAAGCCCAGAACGAACTGATTCCGGCGTCAGATTTTGCAATGGATCTGTTCGGCCCCTTTCTGCTCCCCTTTGAGGGGACGGCTTTTCTTTTGCTCACGGCGCTCATCGGAGTGATGATTCTGGGCGGAAAGGCGGTCAATCGGTGATGGCGAGCAGTCCTGAGTTTT
>CAZVVF010000184.1:0-2546 GCA_964630575.1 uncultured Burkholderiales bacterium
GCGGTGTACACGTACACCTTGGTCAATTCGTTCCCCGGGAGAGAGCGAAGGTGAGCGAGTACAAACCAGCCGGAACCCTGGTCGAGATTCAAATCCAGAATGAGAGCCCTCGGGAGGTTGCGACTCAGCTGCGCGCAGGCCTGCCGTTCCGTGTCTATCAGCAGAGACTCCACCCCATTTTCCTGAAGCGTCTGCTGCAGGAGTTGCCCGGTTCGCTCGTCGTCCTCCACGATGAGAACTCTGTCGAGATCATCGTCCCAATCTGGCATCGACTCACCGACCTTCTCGAGAAACGTCCTAGAGTCAAAAGGCTTTGCCAACCACCCGGCGATCTCCGGGCCCAGTCCGTCCGGCTCAGACTCCACCGCACTCATGACGATGATGGGTATACCCTTCAGAGCCTCTGTTCGGCGGCACCAGCGAAGGAACTCCCACCCGTCCATCCCCGACATCACGATGTCCAAGAGTATCACTCGGGGTTTCAACACCCGCAGAATTTCTAGAGCCTCTTCCCCCGAACTCGCAACCGTCACGCGAAACCCCGCCTGTGAGAGTTCTGCGTGTATCGATTCCAGCATATCGACACTGTCGTCGACCAGCAGGATATCGGCTCCAAAACCTTGAGGCTTCAAGTGCGAAACCGACAGAACCAGAGGGAGTGACACTTCAAAGCAAGACCCCTTCCCCTTCTCGGAGCTCACCGAGACCTCGCCTCCGAAAAGCCCCACGAGGCGACCCACGATGGCCAGTCCCAAGCCCACCCCTCCACGCTCTCGCGTCTCGCTTCCGTCGACCTGGTGAAAGGGATCAAAAATATCCTTAATCTGCTCGGCAGTCATCCCGATACCGTCGTCGCTAACACGATAGATGATGCGATCGCTCTCGCGCTCTACGGTCAGCTTGACGGTCCCCTCATCGCTATACTTGATGGCGTTAGTCAGCAGATTCACCAAGATCTGACGGAGTCGTTCTCGATCCCCTCTGATAGGCTCGGGAAGGTCGCCCAGTTCCAACTCAAACCGGAGGCCCTTCTCCTCGGCTTGAGGTCGTAGGACCGACTCCAAATCGCTCAAGAAAGGTCTGAGCTCAAACTCCTCCCAGCGCATTGTCATTTTGCCGGCCTCAATCTTCTCGAAATCTAAGAGGTCTCCAACCAATACAAGAAGCTGCTCACCAGATTGGCGGATCAATTCGAGGTTCTTAAACTGCCGGTCCGGCAGGGTGTCCCTGACCTTTCTCAACATGAGTTGACTGAATCCGATGATGGCGTTGAGCGGTGTACGAAGCTCGTGCGACATGTTGGCCAAAAATTCACCCTTGATGCGATTGGCCTCTTTCAATTCCGCGTTTTTCTCTTCCAGGTCAGAGGTATTCTCTTCCAGCTGACGCCTCGCCTCGGTGAGAATGTCGATGGTTCGGTTGGCGTTAAAAGCCAGTCGCCCGACCTCGTCCTTGTAAGGGATGGGCACTCGGTCGCTCCCTTCCGTTCGACCCCGACCAATGATCCGATGAAAGGTCGAAGCGATACCCAAGACCGGCTGAACGACGGTTTGCACCATCAAGAGCGAAGTGACGAGAGGCCACAGACAAGCCAGAGACACGACCAAGGAGATGGCCAAGTAGTGATGGCGTGGCTTTGGGATCTTGACAACCGCGCCCCTTGAGTGCTGGAAACCCGGAGCGAAACGGACAACATATCCATTTCGCCGTTCCCTGAGAGCCAAGATTCGGTTGTCGTCGTCAGAATTGTTGAGGACCAGAGGCCGTACGGACGGGTCTGGCTTGCGCCCGCCGAAAAAGAACACATCGCCATCGCGAACCACAAACGGATAGACCCCCTCGATACCCCAGCGCCCCAACGTTTCCTCGGGCTCATCGATGATCTTGCGACAGATGAGTTCAGCGACGCGGTCGGCCTCCTCGTAGAGGCTGGTGTGCTGAAGAAAACTCTGAACGCTGAACAGGAGGAGGCTTGGTGTACACCCTATGGCTATGGCCACGGTTCCGATCTTGGCCTGCAGCGAGAGGCGTCTCCCAGGGATATCGTCGAAACTCTCGACCTTCCGCTCCGAGAGTCGACGCGAGAACCTAGCCGTAAAAAGAAGATTCGCCGGGGCACCAATAGCCACCGCACCGGCGCCGATACCGGCGCCAAAAACCAGGCCAGGGAGGAGCAGACCCCCGTCGATGGTGAGAGGGGGCTCCGAGCGGACCATACAAACGGTGACCGCCGCATAGAAGAGAAAGGTCAAGAGACCGTAGAAGACTGGAAAGTCGTAGGGAAAGTAGTAAATACTCCTGATCAGCGCGGGACTGGCGTCGTCTGCTGGCGAGCCTCGCTTCTGCCAATCGTCCACGGGCAACAACAAGCGAATCCGAAAGAAGAGCCAGATAGCCGTCTTCACCGAGTAACACGCAGCAACAACCCGCCAGTACTCAAAACTCGCTACAGGGAGCACCCCAAGCAAAACTCCCAGAACGTAGCACAACACGGCCGTAAAGGCCAGGTCGATGAGCAGCATGAGGAGAGAGGACTTGAGAGTATA
>CAZVVF010000184.1:2556-7381 GCA_964630575.1 uncultured Burkholderiales bacterium
GCGCACTGATACAGGTTCTGGGGCCGGGACCATGCCCCTTGTCGTGTGTAAACCCGA
This sequence comes from uncultured Burkholderiales bacterium, assembly GCA_964630575.1. GTDB lineage: Bacteria > Vulcanimicrobiota > Xenobia > Xenobiales > JADMJV01 > JAEXNA01. Next base: position 2,614 of record CAZVVF010000184.1, read on the forward strand.
GAAATTCGGGAACAGTGGTTAGGAGGGCCTTTGTGATCGCAACAGCCAGAACCCAGAAGTCCTCGAGATCAAGACTGGAGTGAGAAAACAGGATGACCACAAAGACCCCTTGGCCTATACGAAAGAATGTCGTATCGCTCGTTTTGCTCTGCCTTGCCGCACTCCAAACTCAAGCCCTTTGCGACAAGCCCGTTCTCTCCAACCAGCGATTTGAACTCGTTCTCAGTCCCGAAGCCAAAATCATCAGCCGTCACGACAACGGCTGGCAAACCAAAATGGTGGTGGAGGAGAACGGTCAGCGGGTACGCATCAATTGGAGCGATGATTCCGCGGTCTTTCTGTTCCCAACCTCCACCCTTCGGATCAAGAACCAGGAGACGGCCAACGGGAGCACCTTGATGGCCTATCTCGATGCTGAGAGCTTCAAAATCACCCAGAGCAAAAAAGAGATCGGTTGGGTCTTGCCCGACCACGAGGTCTTTTTTCGAACTCGCGGTGGAAACATCACCCAGGCCGTGGGGACCTCTGACTACCTAAGACTTCGACGAGACACGCCATCAGGGCGAGTCACTCTCGAGAGCAGCGCTGGGACAACAGACGCGCTCTTGAAGAATGGGGTTCTAGAAACATTCGACGGACCAGAACTCGCCGATCATGTCTACATGGTCCGTGGATTGGCCTTTCACAAAGGTCCCATTACCCTGCGTATCCCGCTACCCCAAGGACCGTTCCTCGATGGACTCCCCCAGGACCGCTACCTGACCATAGAGCGCGAGATCACTCCCATACCCAAGCCCGCGGCTCAAAGCCAACCCGTGGATGAACAAGACCCTCTCCAAGCCGCACCGGCCACCTGGAGTTCCCCAGAGTTGCGAGCCAAAACGGGCGACCCCAATGAAGACCCTATCAATGCTCGCAGAGAAAAAAGGATCAAACACGACCAGGACCCACTCAAGGCGAAAACGACGCCCGACTCAGAAGAACTCCTGCGCGTCAAAAGCTACTAAAAGGCCGGCAACAGGAGAGCGCTCCCCCGCTGAGCGAGCCAGGAGCAACTACCTTTCAACGACGGAAAGCGGAGCAAAGGTTGGCGTGATCTCGCCATCCTCACTGTAGGGAGCGAGGTAGCGCGGGTCATAAAAGAGCCTAATGCCCCGTGCGATCATGGTGGCATTTCCGGTGAGCCAGGTGGGAACGCTCTGGCCGAATGTCGAGGTCCCACCATCATTCTCTTCTTGAGGCAAGTCGGGGGTCACCCCCTTTATGACGGTGTCGCTGACAACACCAGAGGCGTCACCCAAGGCGATGATCACACCCTCGTAGTCAAAAATCCCCCAAGGCGGGTTCTCTCCGCCATTCTTTAGCCCGTCTTGACCCAGTCGAAGGGAAAGATTGCCCTCGGTGAACACCGATCCAGCCAGATTGACGTCCCAGTATTTGTTCCTGCGCTCGTCGTAGGTTGAGATGTTGATGTCTTTCTTACCGAAGATGGCGACTCCATCTCTCTCCGAACCCTCAGCCTTCGCCTGAAGATTCACGCCGTAGCCCACGATATCCACATTGCCGCGAGCGATCACACCGCCCCCCTTACCTGAGAGATGAGTGCCCAGAAAGATATCGCCCTCTGAGCGAATAAAGGCCGAGTCCGAGTCCTCATCAGGAGCGAACACAATCTCGATATCCTGAGGAACGGTATCATCAGCCCCGGCTCCTCCAGGAGTGACTTCGTCCTTAGGGATGTAAAGCTCATCGACGCTGGAGACTTCAGAGGTAGGAGTCCCCGACCCTGAGGAACCGAGGAGTTGGCCAGGATTATCGGAGTTGACGATCACACCCGTAACCGTAACTGTCTCCACACCCGCAACGGTCTTCGTCACCGTCTCATACTCGAACGTCGCCCCCGGACACGCCTTGGCCAGCTTCGACAGAAAAAGGGAATCGGGTGTCGAGGGCATTCCCGCCCCCGTCACCACAAAGGAATTCTTGTTGGCAATAGCGCTGAACAGCCCCGTGAGCGCATCCGAGGTCCCTCCCGTTCCCGAGCTACTGTGAGTGACCGAACCGCTTGGGCCCTCCGCCACCAGTCCCGGGAGATCCCCTGCCTCCCTGATTTGGGAGAGCACATATCCGTCGAGGGCTGTCTTCGCGACGGCCTCAGTTGGATTGGTTGGGATCTCTTCCTCGACAACGACTTCAGACTCCGCCTCCGTGCCGTCCACGGCCTTCTGCCGAGCCCCACGCTCGGGGACAATGACCAGGTCCGAAACCCCTTCATTGGGGACCACCTTGACGTCTTTTTCGAAGGTGATCACATCCCGTTTCTCGGTCATCTCGACTTCGCCCCCGTCGGTCGTTTTACTCAACGTGACGACTTTTGAATCCAGAGCCAGCCGGTCCCGTAGAGCCTGAGGCACAGCGGCCGCAGGTGGCAGGGGTTGGGTTCCTGGCTTTCCCATCTTCCGGTTGCGGTACTCAGTCCAGGTCATGGGATAATAGCCGACCGCGTCCGCAGTGGAACGCCCTCCATCGGCGCTGCCCTCGGAAAAGAAATAAACCCCTGCAGGAAGCTCTATGGGTTCCGACTGATCGCTGTCCTTGACTCGGTCCCACTCCAGTTTCAAGAAAGGGTCGTCAGCGAGTTCCACGCCACCGACGAACATATCCCCTTCAGTCGTTTTAGCCCTGAAGCTCGAGTTCTCATGAACCAGAACTTGGGCGTTCTCATCGGGATCAAACTTTGGCAAATTGCTCCCGCCCTGTCCCCGAACGAGGTCCATCTCGCCCTTGACCCGGATACCTGCTGTATTATCGCCATCGGACTGAAGACTGAGTACCCCGCGGACGTCTCGGGCAGCCGCATCAGAGGTCGGGAGATCACCGACCGTGATGTCAACTCCCCCACCGGCCATCAGGACGGCGTCGGCGTCGAGCCCTTGGCTCACATTGCTGATCGCGTAAATGCCTTCGATGGTGCGCGTCGTCACGCCCTCAGCCTGAGCCAAACTGCGAGGGTCGGAAGGGTCCAGACCAGGAGCCGCGATCCCTTCCACCACAATAGCCACGGTATATCCGGGAACCGACACGCTCCCATTTGAGCCAGCCTCAAAACCCGGTCCGTCACCAACCGGTAGCGACTTATTCGTGCTCACACCGAGATTGTTGAGAGAGATGGCCTCCGAGTAGATAGGGAAACTAGGGTCATCAAAGTCGTCCTTGCCCGAACTGGCAGGGCCATCTTGATAGTTGAAGCGACACCGGAACCCCGCCCAACTGCCCTGGTCCGTTCGGATCCAACCCAAGACATTTCCGTGGTCCTCTCGCACCACGAGGTCATCCATCTCAATGACAACCCCGTTCTCATCTGCCTTCCAGTCCGTATCAGCTCGGAAGCGATTGAGCGCGTAATCTGTCCCAGCGCGAGCCGCCATCAAGGCGCGGTCACGGTTCTCGTCGTGAACCGTCCGGCGCAAACGACCCGGATTCATTTTGACTAAAGCTCCAAGAAAGAACGTCACGAGAAGGGTTAAAACGAGGATACTTATCAAAACAATGCCGCTGCGCTGAAATCTCATAAGGTATATTCTAGCAAATTTCTCGTAAAAACCTAGACAAATCACCTTTTTTCGTGAAACATTTATCATAGGACTATGACATTTATACTAAATAACCGTCGGAGCGGCTTTAGCCTTGCCGAAGCGGTCATCGGCATTGGCTTGGCGACGGTCTTGATACTGTCCATCATCGCCTTGACCACGGCCGCACTGAGTGGCGACCAGAAAGCCGAGATGCGCCAAATCGCCCTCTCGACGGCCGATTCTGAACTCAATCGATTCGCCAAAGTTGTTGCGGTTGCTGGCAGTGGTCCGCGCGAGAGCTTCTGGACCTCCGGAGATGGCCCCTACACCGGCCCCGGCACTCGTAGCGAGGTGAAGACCAACAAAACGGACTTCACCCTCTCCTACAATGTCACGACAGTCTCCCGAGCCGACGGCAGTGGCGATATCGGTGTCGACGAGGATGCCGACACGGACACACCAGATCGCAATCGCCTTCGCAAGCTCGACCTCACGGTCACCTGGTGGAATGGGGAAGAGGATAAACCTGGCTATGGCCAACTCTCTGTAACCAGCACCAGGCTCCTTCGTGAATCGGAGTTGCGTGAGAGATCCTAGACCAAACCGACTGATTTGTCCCCACAGACAAGGACCGGGCTTCTCGCTCCTGGAGGTGGTGTTGGTCATGGCCATGACGGCCATCATATTCGCTGTCGTCCAAGCGCTGCTGGCCCGCACTATCGACAGTTGGTGGCGCGTCAATGCCAATGCCGACGCTCAACAGCAACTCTACAAGGCTCAATCCTTGCTCGAGCGCGATCTCTCGGCTGCCGCCTACGAGACAGAGCTCAGCCGGGAGACGATTCAGGTCGAAAAAGCGCCCTCGTCCTTGGTCCACCTAAGCGGTGCCGATGGGGATGTGCTGTGGTTCCTGAGCGCCGTCAACCCCGTGAGCGGACGATTCGAACGAATGCAGGCAGACGGACTCCCGTTCTGGCAGAGGAACATCCTCTATTACGCCGTCACACCCACTAGCCTGGACAGTTTTGGCTACTTTGGATCGGGGACGAGCGTAGACGGCTACGAGAGTGCCTGCCCCTTCAAGGTCCTCATCCGCAAAGAGATCGACTTCGGACAACCGACCCTGCCGAGCGACGAGACCACCCAAGAACCTCTGATGACCTTCTCGGAGATCATTCCCCACCTCAACAGGC
>CAZVVF010000185.1:0-7379 GCA_964630575.1 uncultured Burkholderiales bacterium
GCTGTTGCCGCAGTGGGGGCAACTGAGAGTGTAGACCGTCTCTGGGGAGTTGGTCTGGGTGTCGGCCTGGCGTTGGAACGTGATGTGGTCAACGACGTAGAGTTGGGTTTCGTTGGAGAGCTGGATATTGGCTTCCACCTCGATCTTGACCGTTTGATCGTGATCGGTCATTCCTACTGAGATGAGTCTGTAGGCTCCAATGACCACAGCCGTGGCACGAACCTCCCGCTCGACTTCCAGTTGGGCGCGCATGGTCTGGCTCAGATAGGCTCCGATCTCTGAGGTGTCCTGACCGACCAGAAGAATGACGCGCGTGTACACGGAGTTTACGAAGTCGAAGAACAGAGTTTCGCTGAAGTTGGGGTCCCTCTCCTTGAGCCTTCCAAGGCGCGGGCGTGAGCTTCGAGGAACCGCCATCTTCGATGACCAGTCTTGCAACTGGCGAAAATTGGCGTCGTTCTGAGTTGGCTTGAACTTAAAATAGAAGTACAGAGACCCCCCCAGGACCAGGGGAATACCAATTTTGGGATAGTAAATAACCAGCCGAATGATCATTTCCAGGAGGAAGAAGATGGCTCCGCCGTCCGAGGAACCACTGCTGCTGCCGCTGCTGGAATAGCTACCGCTGGAGCTGCTGCTAGAATAGCTCCCGCCTCCAGAGTAACTCTGTCCACCACCTACCCGGGCGATGGCCGGGAGGGCGGCGCTCATGACCAAAATCGCGACAGGGAGGCTCTTGATCAGCCAGGGGAGCGCTATGGGAGAGTATCTCAGCTGTCTCATAGGGCCTCCACAGGCCGGTTGGGCAGTTCGTCGATATCGTCTTCACTACGGGGAAGATGGCGTGAGAGTGGACCTTTCAAGTCCCTGAGGAGAGCCTTGAGGTTGGGGAGTAGGTCAGCCTCTCTGGTGGCTTTCGAGTATTTTCGAGTCAATTCCGTCCAAAGCGCCGGGGCCAGGGATTCGGTGATACCGGAGTCCGGGAGGATGGCGATGCGACGCTCCAAGCGGAAGACATGGAGCAAGAGCCCGGTGCGCTCAGAGGTCTGAGCGATCTGGAGATGAGTGAATTGGGCTTGGGCTGCCTTGGTGGTCTCTCGAACCGCTCGCCTCTCCGTCAGAAAGAGGCGGCGCAAACCCCGTATTTTTTGACTGAGCAAAAACCCGGTACCGCCGCAGAGGACCATGTCGAGCAAAACCCAGTCGGGGTGAAACTCGATCCTGGACCAGATCTTTACCGAGAGGAGTACCAGCCCGAAGAGGATGGCCCAGAGCAGATCGAGGTCTCGGTAGTTGCCAGCGCTCGGAGAAAAGCTGACGACGACCTCGGCTGAGGAATGGGCTTCTGTCTCCTCCACGAGTTTCTCTATGGAGTCGAGTTCATTGTTATCACTCACGTGAGGTTATACGAGGTCCAAGGCTCGGTCTCTTTCTTCTCCCTCGAAAGGTCATCGAGGCGGTGCTCAGAGAACTAGAGAAGTATGGATGCTGGTAGCTATTTACACTGGTTGCGAACAACAGATCTCGACAGCGCTCGTCACAGCGACCTGCTAGAAGCGGTCAACATTGTGATCGAAGCCTTGAAAGAGGAGCTCGCCAGCGAACATTGTGAGCCCAGCGATGATGACGGGGGCGGCTCGGAGATGCTCGACTGTCTTGAAGAGATCGCTGAAATCTTAGCCCACGGTGGCCTTCCCTTGGCCGAAATATCGGCCTTCCGGCTAGATTTTTTTGAGCCAGAAGCGGTGCAGCCAGCAGAGGTCATTCTGGAGCAAGAGCTTCGAGAGATAGCCTCTGGTATTGCCCGAGAGAGATGGTCTACAGAGTCCTACCAAAAGCTGAGAGCGGCTATCGAGGGCTATCTCGATGGAGGCCAGGAGGAGGAGCTTTGGAGGGTCGTAGACGATCTGGAGTCCCTCATTGAAGAGTCCGAAGCCGCCTATCGCAATACCAAAATCCTGCCAAAGGAAGTGACTTCAGAGTCTGTTGTGGCCCACAAGATCTTGCTGGAAGGCATCGCCTACTGGAGGGGGGCTCTAGACCTCTTCCGACACGGCGATTGCGACAGCGAGCCTGATTGGCACGGTGTGCTGGAACTTGCCGAACTGGGCAATCGGCTCTTGGTCACCGTGGAGATCTTCAATGACCGCTTGCAACGAGCCGTTGCACGATCCTAGCCGTTCGAGGGCCTGGGGCTATTCGGTATCCACCTCAAGGTCCGCTTCGAGAACCTCGATCTTAGCGCGGCTCATGACAAAGTTGACCGCCTCCTGATAGAGCGCTGATTGAGCGGCTTGCTGAGCTGATAGCGGGTCCTCTTTGAGACTCTTTTTGGCTTGATCGTAGCTGACGCCGACCTCGCCTGCGGCCGCTTCAATCAAGACGGTCATGGTCTCTGCTGAGGGACTGAGATTCTCTTCTCGAACGATGGCACTGAGGGCAAGACCTACCTTGATGCGTTGGCTCGCTTGGGCCCGGAGTTCGGGGTTTTGTAAAAAGTCGTTGAAGGCGAGAGCTATCATCTCCTCAGAGAAGGCCTTCCCCTCAACGGCGAGCCCTTCGTTCTTTTGCCATATCTGCCTGAGTTCTTCGTCGATGGCCGCTTCGGGGATGGGCGTATCGACTTTGGAAGCTAAGGCGTCGAGCACCGTTTGGGTCGCTTCGATCAGGAGCTGGTCTCCCTGTTCCACATCGACTTCTTGGGCTAGGGTGGACATCGCCTCTTCTAGGTTGTCTCCTAGACCGGCGGCTTGGAGTTGCTCTCGGTCATCGAGTTGAGGGCGCTCTACTTCAAAGACACGGCGAGCTTCCACGTAGAAAGTGGCCAGCCGACCGGCGAGGGCAGGGACCGGGTAGTCCTCGGGTAGGGTGAGTTCAAAGGTTTGCGCCGAAAATGTCGGGCTACCCAGGAGTTGTTCGACAAAGCCGGGGAGATGGAGGAATTCGCGCATCTCAAAGTGGGCGCTGCGTTTCACGCCACCGGGGACGATGTTGCCATCGACAACGGTGACGATGTCGCACTCGATTTCGTCGCCCGGCGCGATAGCTTCCCCCGGCTTTCGTTCGCGGCGCGGGGCCTGAGCGCTCAGTCTGTGATGAAGGCGTTCTATCAACTCCTCGGCGCTGGGTGGAGCAGGCGCTGAGACCTCGACTCTGAGATCCTCCAAGGAGGGCGCATCGATCTCCGGCAGTTGGTACTGTTCCCGTTTTGCCGACGCAACCGTGGGTCTACCCGCAGGATTGTCCATTTTTAGAAAAAGGACCCGATGAAGGAAGATACGGTGGAAACCGCGGCTCCGACTTGACTCACGATCGGAATGTTGGTCGCGGCGACGATGGAACCGGCCGCCGTGATAACACTGGTGACCTTCTTCCCGGTACTGGCTTTGGGGTCGGCCAGGGTGGCAGCGGCTGTCGCTGTATCGAATCCCGCGATGGCGACGTTGAGGCCAGGGACGAATCGACCGACAGCCTTGCCGCCAGCCTTGAGGGCCCCCTTGGCGACGGCTTTGCCAGCGGCTTTGGCGGCAGCCTCGCCCCCTTCTCTGAGAACTTGTTTGGCGGCGGCTCGGCCAGCCACTCCGGCTCCTCTGGCCAGAGTGCCTGTGCCTTTGGCGGCGGCTTGCGCGGCCGCTGTGACACCTTTGCGGGCGACTCTGGTGGTCGATTCTTTGAGGGCTTCTATGCCGGCTTGCTTGGCCGCGGCGGCGATGACGGCTTTGGAGGCACCAGGGGCGGCCTGCCTGAAGGCTTGGGTCCCCGCTCGACGAGCCAGCCGTCCGGCCACGAACTTGGAGCCGAGCGCTGTGCTTTCGAGGCTATGCTTTATCAACCGAGAACCTGTGGAGCCGGCGCTGGTGGTGCTTGCCGAGGCTTGCGTGATATCGCTCCACTCCCCGCTCTGACAAGCGCGTTGAATGGCGGCTGCGGCCTCGGAAATCCCTCCAGGCAGCGATAGGGCAGCCCCTACGAGACCGGTCACTGATCCGACTCCCCTAGCTCCGCTACCCAGGCGACTGGTCGCACGGGTCAGGCCTTTGATGACGGCATTTCCGGTGGTGGCGCTTTTGAAGGTTCGCCAGGAGTCCCAGTCCCCGTCGGATTCGGCAGGAGTGCTGGAGGGGTTGGTTATCCGCGAGGCGGTGTGCGACTGGAGGTCTACGAGGGGAGCAGCGTGGAAGGCGTTGGGGGTTGCCCGCATTTGGGAAGAGCCGAAAAGTTGCTCTACGGATCCGCTCTGGATACAGGGACTGGTAGGGTGGTTGCTCAGGGCTGGTTTCAAAGAAAGGTTAGCCTGCTTTGAAAAGGGTCCTCCGGCTAATGTGTGAGCAGAGGACGGGGGAGAATAGCGTATTTCACTCATTAGGGAGTCTCCTCAACAGTCGGTCTAGCTCTATTCTACCGCAGACACGCCGATAGTTAAGGGTTGTTTGAATAATTGTTTACAAAGCGGTAATAAGCGATGCCGTCACGGGGTTTTCCAAGGGAGACTCTCTGCCGGGGTCGGACCAACTGTGGGCACAACTCCGGCAGAGATCGACCTAGGATTAGGAATTCAGGTCGTCTTCGTCCTGTTCCTCATCGGGCTCATCCGTTGGTTCTTGTGAAGCATCAGAGGCCAGGTAGTTGATCAGATAGTCGAGGGCCTCGGTTGAGAGCAAACCTCTGTCACAGGCGTCGTGCAGCGAGTGGACTTGAGCGTCTCGAATGACCTTCATGGCATCGTGCTTTTGCTCTTCCAGGATCATCTCTTCTCCCTCGCCGAGGGCATTGAGCGCCGCCTCAGCCTCGTAGAGTTGAGCTTGATGAAAGTCTGCGAGTTCTTGGTAGGGCTCGGGGCGAATAAAGAGGTCAGCTTTGAGGCGCTTCAGTTCGGCTAGAGCCCGGTCGTGGATGAGCACCTTGCCCAGGCGCTGTTCATACTCGTACACAGGTCTGGTCACGCCGATAATCTTGAGACCTCGCAAGAGTTTGGGCATCGTGAGACCTTGCAAAAAGAGTGAAAGAATGACCACTCCAAAGGTCATGAGAATGATGTCTTCTCGAAAGGGTATCGTGTTGGGAAGTCCCATGGCAAGGGCCATGGATATAGAGCCCCTGAGCCCTGCCCAAACCAGAACGGCGTGCCAAGAGAAGGGGATGGGCTTGTCGATGACTCGAAAAACCGGGGCGAGTATGAGAACGATGAGGGCTCTCACCACAATGACAATGGCAAAGGTGGCTACGATGAGCTTAGACTCTGTTGCCAGCAAGCTGAGATTCACTTGGGTTCCGATCAACAGAAAGACCAGTGAGTTCATGAGGAAACCCACGTATTCCCAGAAGACTCCCATCATCATCCTGGTTCTTGGAGACATGCCGACACGGCGTCCGTAGTTTCCGAAGATGATCCCCGCGGCGATGACAGACATAACACCGCTGGCTCCCACGTGCTCTGCAGCCAGGTACGAGCCGTAGGCCAAAATGGTCGATAGGGTGACCTCAATGAGGTGGTCATCCACGTGCTTTGTGATGAGAGAGAACATGAGGCCGGCCATAGCACCAATCGCGATTCCGCCGAATGAGACCATGATAAAGGTGAGCAGACTCTGGCCGAGCGAGAACTGACCCGTGATGGCAAAGGCTAGGATGATCTTGAAGATAACAACCGCTGCTCCATCATTGAGCAGACTCTCGCCCTCCACCAGGATATTGATCCGGGGCGGAGCCTTGAGCTCCTTGAAAATGGCCAGAACTGAGATGGGGTCTGTCGCGCTGATGAGGGCACCGAAGACAAGGGCTGCCGAGAGCGGCACCCCAAGGAGGAAGTGCAGGGCGTAACCGACACCGAGCGCGGCCATCAAGACGCCGACCACAGCCATGATTGAGATGGGGCGAATGTTCTCTCGCAGGCTGTGGAGATGAAGGTTGAAGGCCGCTTCAAACAGTAGCGCCGGGAGAAAGATGGTGAAGACCAAATCAGGGGTCAGGTGCAGGTCGAGGTCGAGATAGTGCTGGGCTCTCAGAATTCCGATCGACAGCCCGGCTGCTACCAGAGCGATGGTGTAGGGCAACCGAACATATTTGACCACCAGAGCGACGGCGGCTACGATCATCAATTCGGTCAAAAGGATGGCGACGCCATAGCCACTGCCCGAGGCGGCTACGTTGGCGAAAAGAAGAAAATCAGTCATAAGTTGGGGACCCTCATTGTCCTAAACTCTACCCAGATTGCATACCATCAAACAACCGAGCCTTCGAGTGGGGAAGGACTCACCTGTGGCCTCGGGCAAGCACACCGAATGTATAAAATAAGAGAAGAAAACCTCGGAGTCGACAACCCTGCTTTGGGAAAAGTCAAAGAGACTCGGGTCATCGTTACGACCCCATTCCAACCAGCGACAGGGAGAGGATAGGGATTATGCGTTATGTCTTGTCTCTGTTTTTGTTGGTACTGCTCGCTCAGGGCGTTTGGGCCGAGGAGTATCAGGATGCGGCCAAGGGATTTGCTCTCACTCCAGCCCAGGGCTGGGTCGTTGAAGCCGATCCAGAGGCTTTCGGCACGAATTTGGTGGTCACTGCGAATAAGGAGGACCCCTACGCCCCGTCGATTCAGGTGATGGTGTGGCCCGGTGAACCGACCATCAACGACTATTTTCAAAACCAGGAGATGACCCTCGTGGGCACGGCGGACAACGCCCTGATTTTCAAGGATGCTCAACTCGCTGGACAGAAGGCTGGATCGTTCTTCTACACCCTCAACAAAACTCTCAAGACGATGACCTTCTACACGATAGCGAATGGGCACACCTACGTGGTCTCTCAGACCGCGCGAATCAAGGAGTTTGAGGACAATAGGGACGCTTTTGAGCAGATGACGGCGTCCTTTCGGTTGCTGGGGGAATAGACCCGTGTCGAGGCCTAGAGTTCACATCACAAGACCTCTGCCGGAACGAGCTGTGCTTCTCTTGCGTGAGGCCGGTTGCGAGGTCAGCGTCCCCCAGGACCCCGGTCTGCCTCAGCGGGCCGAGTTGCTCCGCTCGATAGCACCGGCCCAGGCCGTTCTCTCTATCCTCACGGAGTCCATCGACGCTGAAGTGATGGATTGCGCTCCCAACCTCAAGGTCATCAGCAATATGGCTGTGGGTTTTGACAACATCGACGTGGCCGAGGCCACCAGGCGAGGGATAGCGGTCTGCAACACCCCCGGTGTGCTCACGGAGACCACAGCGGACTTTACCTGGGCCCTTTTGATGGCGGTGGCTCGGCGAGTTGTGGAAGGGCATCGGTTTGTCTTGGATGGGAAATTTGAGTGGTGGGGTCCGCAGTTGATGATGGGCGCGGATGTCCACGGTCGAACCCTCGGGATCATCGGCTTTGGGAAGATCGGCCAGGCTGTG
>CAZVVF010000186.1:0-7336 GCA_964630575.1 uncultured Burkholderiales bacterium
CTTGAAGCAAAAGGGTTTGGAACCAGGCGAGGCCATCGTGGAGTACCTTTCTGGAGAAGAGCAACTCTACATTTTCTTGGTCACAGCAGACGAGTTGGAAGTGAGGGTCGTGGACCTTCCCAGAGCCGAGTTGAAAGAGCGCATTCAGACTCTGCTGAAAACCGTTCGGTACAGCGTGTTCCGAAGCCACAAAAGCGAGTCCCTAGCCCAGCAGTCCCACGAACTTTACGGATTTCTCTTGCAACCGCTGGAGTCCCATCTGGGCCGAGTGAAGACCCTCGGGATCTTGCCTAACGGACCGCTGCACTATCTTCCTTTTCAGATGTTGGTGACCGACCCGCAGGGGCCGCGATTTCTGGTCGATGAGATGGCTTGTCTCAACATGTGTGAAGAGAGCTTTCTCGCGCCCTCCGATAAGAGTGCTGGTGTCAGCAAGCTCCTCTTGCTGGGAAACCCGGACGGCACCCTCGGGAGTGCGGAGAAAGAGGTCCAGAGCATCGCCGCATTGTTCCCTGGCTCTCAAGTCTTTACCGGAGCGCAAGCCAGTAAGGATAAGCTGTATCCGCTCAGTCAGAACTACCAAGGTTTGCACATCGCAACCCACGGCGTTTTCGATATCGAGGATGCGGCCCGCTCTTATTTGCTTCTCGCCCCCGGAAGTTCCGATCAAGAGAGTCGACTGACCGTGGGTGAGATCTGGGGGATGGATCTCCACGGCTATGAATTGGTGACTCTCTCCGCTTGCGTTACCGGGATAGGCGAAGAGAATCCAGGCGATGACCTGATCAGCCTAGAAAATGCGTTTCTCTATGCCGGGGCTCGCTCGGTGATAGCCTCGTTGTGGGCTGTGGATGATGAGGCGACCAACACCTTGATGGAACGATTCTATAGCGAATTGAGCCAAGGCCAAGGGCAGGCTGAGGCTTTGAGGGAGGCCCAACTGGCCGTGAAAAAGCAGAAGCCGTCTCCCTTTTTCTGGGCGCCGTTCATTCTGGTGGGGCCGAATTAGCGGTCACCTCAGCCTGCTCACTCCGGGGAAGGGAATTCCGACTCTGCCGAGACCAGATGTTGCACGAACCCAGGAGTGTGCCTCGCTACACTGTCAGTTCCTGGTGCTGCAAAACCCACCCGGGCAGCGGGTCAACAAAGCGAGCCCATTGGGCTGGGCCACCTTCCATTTCGGCATCTGTGAGCAGACAGCTACGCAAGAGATTTTGGGTTGAGAGAACATCCATCTGGATCCCGATGACCACGAGTTCCTGGCGCCTATCACCGTAGGGCTCACTCCATCTCTCGGCCAGATACTCGGCTTCTTCGCTGCTCTCCGGCGCTCGATCAGCGGCATCCTCACAAGCCCACCACAAACCCAAAGGCTCCAACACGAGGGAATCCATGGCCTGACTCCAACAGCCCATGATGTCGTGCCGGGTAGCCAACCATACGAAGCCTTTGGCGCGTAAAACACCCTTCCACTTTTTCCTCAGAGCGCGATCCAATCGCTCCGGATGAAATGGTCTATCGGCTCGAAATACGAAACTCGTCACTCCGTACTCTTCGGTCTCAGGAGTGTGTTCGTTGTTCAACTCCTTCAGCCACCCTGGGCTCGATTGCGCCTTTTCCATGTCGAACAACCCCGTGTTGAGCACTTGCTTGAGGTCCGGAACTTTGGCATAGGAGGTAGGGATGATCTTAGCCTCGGGATTTAAGCGACAGATTATCGCCTGAAGCTCTTCTAGCGCGTCCTGAGACAACAGGTCCACCTTGTTGAGAAGAATGACGTTGGCAAACTCCACCTGGTCGATCAGCAGGTCCGCAAGAGTCCTCTCATCACCATCACCGGCATCCAGTCCCAAATCCGCCAAATATTTCCGAGTCCGCAACAGGCCCAAGAAGCTTGATGCGTCCACCACACTCACCATGGTGTCGAGCCTAGCGAGATTTGAGAGACTGGTCCCGTTTTCGTCTTCGAAGGTAAACGTCATGGCAACAGGCAGCGGCTCGGAGATGCCCGTGCTCTCGATCACAAGATAATCGAAGGCGTTCTGCGCGGCCAGACGACTGACTTCTTGCAAAAGGTCCTCACGGAGAGTGCAGCAGATACAACCGTTGGTCATCTCCACCAACTTCGCTTCCTTGCGACTCACCGAGGTTTGCCCGTGGCGCGTCAGAGCACCATCGATGTTGACTTCGCTCATATCATTGACGATCACAGCAACCCTCAATCCTTGCTGATTGCTCAAGATGTGATTGAGGAGCGTCGTTTTGCCTGCCCCCAAGAATCCCGATAAAACCGTCACCGGTAATCTCATCTCTCTTCTAAAATTCATACCAATACTGCTTCCTTTTCCTTTGCTAGATGTGTCTCGAAGGCGTGGTCAATGATGATCTTGGCAGCCGACCGAGCACCTGTGATGTTTCGAGCCACCGGTCCCAATCGAAGTTCGGCCAGCCCTCCCGTAACATACAGACCCTCGACCCACTCCAGAGCGCTGGAGAGATCGGGATATCCACAAGGCGTTGTGGGAAGAACCAGACTCTCAATAAGATTGTCGATGAACTCACCCCCCGGTCTGACGGCCTGAAAACCTGTGCCCAAAACGACCTGATCGACCTCGAACCTCTGACCCGAATCCAGAAAAATATCTTTGCCCTCTAGGCCTACGACCCGCCCCGTGCCAAACTCTATCTGGCTCCCATCGAGCGCCCGTTTCAGGGCTCTGAAAACCGACTGGTCGACACTGCCCGGTCGACGGGCCGCCGTGATCACTCTGCGTTTTTCCCCAACGGAAGAGTTCTCGAAATCGGGGGTACGACACTTGGGCCCGATCCAACACGGATCGGCATCAAAGTCGGAAACGGTCGGCACCGACGGTGCCACCAGGATCGTTTTGTCAAATCGATGGTGATTGGCCAGACTGAACTGACAAGCCGTCATTCCTCCGCCCACCACAGCCACCCGACCATCGACCTCTCTCCAGTTTCTCGAAAGCAGATGTTGCACTCTCGGATGGTCCTCGGCCCAGAAGGGTATCCTTGGGGGCGCTTGCCCTAGCGCCAGGACAACTCGTCGAGAGCGCAATGTGCCATCGGTCGTGGTCAACTCGAAGACACCGCGTCGGTCCCGCCGGATTCTGACAACATCCCTCTGCAAGAAGACCTCGCGTATGCCAAACTTGGCCATCACAAACTCGCAATGCTCCTGAAAAACCTCATAAGCTGGCCTCTGATAAGGTGGAGCAGACCAGTTCCTCGGATGGCCGAAACGGCGCTGAGCGAACTCCACCAAAGACCACGGACAAGGCCCGAGATGATGAACAGCCGAGGACCTCAAGAATCCCATTTCCAGCCTAGATGTCCGTCGATTCCAAAGTTCGAGAGGCTCCGAATACCGGTCCAAAAGCAAGAGTTCAGAGCTCGCCAAGCCCCTCTCCGCTAAACACGCCGTGAGATGAACTCCGTGAGGCCCTGCGCCTATCACCGTCCATTCTCGTATGCCTTCTGAATGCGTCATCATTTCTCAATCGCCTCTTGATAACTCATTATCAAAAAGAGTCATCTTCTCCTCTTCTTGAGAACAAATTATCACAAACGCCTTCAAAGAACGGCGAACGGGAGCTTGCTTGGAGAGGAGGCAACACCCACTCGATCGAGTTCAAGAGTCGACAAACCATTCTGGATGGAGTCTTCTCTCCTGGTTCCCAGAAAGGTTGCTCCAACAAGATGTGAAAGCTCAAGAGTTGCGAACACGGAGGTATGAAACTTACCAAAGTCATGATCGGGGATAGACCCACTACCCTCGATGATTTGCAGACGGTGGCGGAGACCCTCGGCAGAGTTGAGCTAGGCGAAGTCGCTCGTCAAAAAGTGGAGATGTCCCGAACTCATCTGCTCAAGCACCTGGCTGGCGGCAAGCGCATCTACGGAAGCAACACCGGCGTAGGCGCCCTCTTCACGAGAGATGTTCCGCCCGAGCAGCAAGCCGAGCTTTCGCGAAATATTGTCTTGAGCCACGCTTGTGGGGTGGGCCGCCTTCTCACGAACCTGCAGGTGAGAAGCATTATGTTCGGGGCCGTCTGCAATTTTAGTCAGGGCTACTCTGGAGTACGGGTAGAAGTGGTGCAGCGCTTGCTGGATTTCCTCAATCTCGACCTTGTTCCCGTCGTGCCGGGAAGTGGTAGCATCGGCTCACTCACTCACATGGCCCACATCTCAAGCGCTCTGATGGGCTACGGTGATTGCGTCTTGCGCGGTCAGAGGATGAGTGTGGAAGAGGCCTATGAGATGCTTGATATGGAGCCGCTCATCCTAGAGGTTGGCGAAGGCCTATCCCTTGTCAGTGGAACGCCATCCCTTGTGGGCATCGGCGGGGCAGCGACCTTCAAGGCCGAGCGACTGGTCCGGGTAGCTGACATGGCTGCCGCTCTCAGCTTTGAAGCGCTCCAGGCCAATCCTGACAGTCTCGACCCTAGGGTCCATCTCGTGAGGCCTCACCCGGGGCAAGAAGAGGTAGCCCGGCACATGCGAGAGTTGTTGGAGGGCAGTCAACTTCTTTCTCGGGCCAACCTTCAGGACTGTCTTTCTCTAAGGACAACACCGCAGGTCCACGGAAGCACGCGGCAAACTGTCGAGCGAGCCAAGGTCACTTTGGAGATCGAGCTCAACTCCGCCACCGACAATCCTCTCATTTTCGAAGACGTGGTGCTTTCGGCTTGCAACGCACACGGAGAGCCTATGGCCCAGTGTTTCGACAGCTTGTCGGTAGCACTCTCGGAGCTGGGGAATATCTCCGAACGCCGAACCGACCGATTGCTAAACTTTCGCATCAACGGTCTGCCTCCGTTTCTCGCCGACCATCCGGGATTGCAGTCAGGACTCATGATTCCCCAGTACGTATCCGCCTATTTGGTCTCAGAAAACAAGGTGCTCTCCCATCCAGCCTCGGTAGATTCCATCCCTATGTCAGCCTATCAAGAAGACCATGTGAATATGGGAACGTTGAGTGCCCTAATGGCTGCAACGGTGGCTGGTAATGTGGAGAAAATTTTGGCCATCGAGCTACTCACTGCCAGGGCAGCCCTCCGTTTTCGAGAGCCTCTTCGGCCCTCACCGCGATTGCAAGAGTTGGTCGAGAGCTTGGATGAGCGCGTCAAACCCGTCTTGGAAGACCGAATCCTGGGGCCGGATATCGAACGTCTAGCCGACTTCTTGGGGGCGGGGGGACTGTGATGATCGCGAATAAACGTCTCCGGGTCCACGCAAAAAACGGCCAAGCTCCCTGAAGAGTGCTCTTCGAGCCGCCAGAGTGAACAAATGGTTCTTCCAAAGCGCCAAGAGCTCTAGGAAGTCGAGGCCAAATCCTGAGGCAAGCCAAAGAAGCTTAAGGCTGCTCCCCAAAGGATTTTCAACCTCACGGGCCATTCACTACGCAGACCGCTGTCGCCCTCCTCTATCCTAGGATGCTCTAGAAGCCGGAGTCTTGAAGCTCGCCGAGAGCTGCCAAGGCCGAATCGGCCTTGGCAGCGGGCACAAAGATGTGGTCGTGAAACGTCCCAGCGACAACATTGGCGCTGATTCCGTGTTCACTGAGCTTTGCTGCAAAGGCTGATGTCAAGCCAACGGCTTGCAGACTCGAGTGAACCTGGAGGGTGACCATCTTCATCACCTCGTCGTAGGGGATATCGAACTCGTCGGCCTTGTTGCGTGGGACCACTAAAGACAAGCCCTCCGACTCGATCAGACTCGCCACGGGCCGAAGTTCCGACTTGTCCCCGTATTTTGCTTCTGGAAAGCTGCAGAACACGTATTCTTCAGAATGTAGAAGAGGAGACATCTCTTGGAGCAATTGACTCAGATTGGTGACACCGGACATTCCCTGACCTTAGCAGATTTGAGAAGTTTAGTGAATCAGAGAATTGTCGTCGAACGTCTCGCTGTTGGTCATCAAAGCTGCAATGAAGCCTAAAACAAGCTCCGTGTACGGATCTCGAGGGTACCTCGCTGTCGCACTGGGGTTGCTGTCGTTTGGGTTGAAGCATCGAAGAAGACGTTGGATTGCAGATTCGTGATATCGGTGTTTCGCTCTATGACATTTCCTAGACGCGTGGCCGAGATCTCATCGCGCTCCTGGGCAAGGTCGGGATCGTTGAGGTAGAAGAAGCGGTCACCGTCCCGGAGATTTTCAAATTGGTTTATCAAGAGAAATCGCAGAGTCGAGCCAACCACCCCATCTCCCACGGCGTCCTCGCTGAGAAAACCCACCCAGGGGTCCACCGTGTTGATGTCGGGGTAGGCGCTTCGGATAGCGTTTTGCCTTTCCACAGAGGATGTGATCTCACTGGCATCTGCAACGGGCGTCAATCCGTTCTCTTCCCGAACGGTGTTGAAATCGGGCAGCCCGTGGTCGCGGCCTCTTTGAATGTTGAGAGCAGCCAGGTCGAGTCCGCCAGACCCGGGCGCACCGAAAAGAAGGTTTCGAAGTTCGTCAATGATCTGAGAATCCGTCCTCTGAGCAGGCTCCCTTGAAGCCCCCCTCAAGAGAGGCTCGACCCCTGTGACAGCGAGTTCTGAAGGGTTAAAGAAGGCATCGGCAAGATTCAAGTTTCCTTCGGCAACCTCGTTGAAATCGGCATCGAGTCTTTGAACCGTGGGACTGACTTGACTGTGGCCCATTCGGTACACCGCTGTAGAAAAGAGGATCCCGATACTGGGATTCACGCCCGCATCGTAGCCTTCATAAGGCTCCAGAGCACCCTCGCCGAGAAGCGCGGGTAGATACTCGTTGTAGGTGATAGCCTGGATGAGCGCCCCGACCCGTTTGCGAGCCCCTTGGTAGAGTTCTTCATCGCTCAGGTCCGGATACTTGCTCTTGAGTTCTTCAGCTATTCGGTTGTGCTCCCGAATAAAAATGGTATGCATCGAGGTCAGCAAGATATTCTCGTTGGCCCGGATATCCCCGCAAACATAGAGTGTGGCACCCGTGCCACCCGCATTTTCCAAGCCCGCCTCGTTAAAGGGAGGCAAGTCATTGGCGCTCGTCAAGAGCTTGCCGTCCTGATGGGTTCTCAGCGCTTCGGCCCGTTCGGTGTCGCTCCCGTAAACCTGGGAGCCATCGATGAAAGAGGTGATATGGTTTATCTGAGCTCGGGGATTGTCGAGCGATGTACCACTGGCGGGGTCGAACACAGCGCGAACGAAGGGGATGGTCTCAGTTCCTGTCCCGAACGGATCGAAATACACATCACCAATCGGAACGGCAATAGGAAAGTCTTCGGTCTCGTTGTCGTGCATAAGGGTGAGATCGTGGTCGCGAAATTGACCCCACACCCACAGAAAAGCC
>CAZVVF010000187.1:0-6669 GCA_964630575.1 uncultured Burkholderiales bacterium
CACCGCATCCCTCACCGCTTTCAGCCCACCGCGGTTTCTTTGGCTGTCGCCACTTTTCACGCTGCAATGAGTACCTCAAGAGTTCAGGGCGTCAAGCGATCGAGTGGGAGTTGCCGCCGGCCTGAGGTCGCTAGGACTCTTCTGCGACTCTGAAGTCGATGGGATAAACGGTGATAAAAACTTGGGCCGAACTCGTTCTTCCTAGATCGTCAGTCAAGGTGTATGTGAAGGTGTCCTGTCCGGTGAATCCCGCCGGTGGTTGATAGTCGAACGAACCGTTTTGGTAACCATCGAGTTCTCCGCCTTGATCGGTGTAGAACGGGTATTCGATCACGGTGTCATAGATCGGGTACTCGTCGTTGGACAGAACTCCGAACAGCTCATCGACCTGTAAGAACAGGTCTTCGGTGGTCTCATAACTGTCGACTGCGGCCAAAAGGAGCGTGGGGTTACCGGTGGAGGGGACCGGGTTTGGCACGGGGACCGTGGAGAAGTCGTCACCGCTACCGCCACCGCAGCCAGCTAAGAAAATGGCGAGTAGGAGAGTTGTGAGATAGGTTGCCGCAGGTCGAAAAGTCTTAGATTTTGTCCAGGTATTCATAGCAGAGTTATTGGCTCGCTGACTCCAGGAGCCTGCCTGGGGACAAGCCAATTCACAAACGGAATCTAGCGTTTTTTTCTTCGACGTTTCTTGGTCTTTCGAGATCGCGCAGACGACCTTGGCCGAGGAGATTTTTCGACTTCTTTCACCGAGACCATCAAGAGCCATGCTCCACCCACTGACAGGACGGCAAACCCGAAAAAAAAGAAACCCCACACGCTGAGATAGTCTGAGGTGGGCGTTTGGGATAAGAGGCCCTCTTCCCACGCCTTATAGGGAAAGTTCACAATCATCAGTAGCAACCCCACCACCAAGACAGCGGCGGGCCCGTGGAATCTGCCAGTGCTCATAAATTCTGAAATTGGATGGCGACCCCGGCGATCCTTGCCGGGCCTCTATTCTCTCGCTACAGGTCTAGTCTCTCCAGAAAACCGTCTCCACCTGAATCCGGTCGCCATCGAGTTGTCGTACGTAGGCGTCGAGCATTTCACTGTCGTAGATGAACTCAATATCGCCGCAATCGAGAAACTCAATACCGTTGGGGTCTCCCACCTCAGCCGGGTCCTCTTGGAGGGAGACAATGGTGCCGGTGAAGGCTGCGGACTCGGCTCCGTTGCCGATCATCTTGATACCTTTGCGGGCGTAGACAAGACCCTTGAAGTTCCAAGAGGATGTCTCGTTGGGGTTCGACAGAACGACGTTTCCGCCAGCAAAAATCAAGAGGCCTGAGCCTTCAAGGGCGCTGTCGACGGTCACTTCGTTGCTGTTCTTGGGTTGGATCCTCACGTCGCCTTCGCTCGAGATCAGAGCTCCCAGTCCTTCGGTGACACCGTTTTCGAGATTGATGGTGCCTTGGGCCTTGATCACGGCCTTGGAAACACCGCCGTCTGCTGTGGAATCGGATTGGTATCCCAGGTTCAAGACCGGGGGCGGGGTCTCTGCCGGAGCCGAGACGTCGGTTTCGGAGGTGAGATGAAACGGTCCATCGGCGTTGATGAGAGCATCGTGGGTCGCTGTGACCTTTTGCTCCTTGAGGTCGAAGGTCAGGTTGGCACCGGTGCTGCTGCCAAAGACGAGTTGGTTGCTGCTGAGGACTTCAACCTCGAGACCCGGGTAGGCCGGGATATCGACGGCTGTTGTCTCCACCGTTTCGGTTTGGAGACCCAGCGCTTTCTTCTTGTCGCCTTCGATCTCTTCGGGAATTTCGCCAATGATATCTTCCACTCGGTCGGCGGCGCGGTAGACTTTGGAGGGAACGGCTGATTCGGGGTCCTCGTAGTATTCGACAACATCGACCCAAGCTTGTACGGTCCCCTCCTCGCTCGAAGTCTTTTTCTTGTTCGCGTAGTCTGCGGAGTAGGAGACGTTCGCGTCCCGCCTCACAAAAGTCCACCGGCCCGCTGGGACGACCACCTCGGTTTGACTCTCAGGAATCTTGATCTGCTCCTTTTTCATGTCGAAGATGG
Source organism: uncultured Burkholderiales bacterium (assembly GCA_964630575.1). GTDB lineage: Bacteria > Vulcanimicrobiota > Xenobia > Xenobiales > JADMJV01 > JAEXNA01. The sequence goes on from CAZVVF010000187.1 coordinate 2,068, forward strand.
AGAAGGACGATTCTGCGTGGGAGATGATCTTACCGTTGCTCGACTCAGCAGCGTCTGCGAGTTCTTCGTCGGTGTCGAGCTTTTCGGCACCAGGGGCACCGCTGAGGTAGGAGTAAATGTCTCCTTTTGACCATAGCATCCCATTGTGGTCAGGGGTGTTGCTATCGGGTTGATAAAACTTGGTGTTGCTGGCAGTGAGCATGTCGGGAACGTAGATGTCGCCCTCGGAGCGAAGAAGATTGCGGTTCTCGTCTTGACTGCGCATGGCGAGTCGCTCGGCGTCGACCTTGAGGTCGGAACGACTCAGGACCGAAGAGTCGAACAGGGGAGCGACGCGGAGCAAAAAGGTCACTCTCTTGCTGGATCCCCGACTCTTGCAGGTCACTTCGCAAAGGGCCGTGTGGGGCTCGACCCTGGCTAGGACCTCGTCGGAGGCTGAGGTGCCTGAGAGGTTGTTCAAAATGGTTCCCTCAAAGGTCGCCTCGGTGGATTCGATCGTTCCACTGAAGGTGTGGGTTCCCGCCTTCGAGGTGAGGGTCAAGAGAGGGCTGGCCGGGTCCCTCTCTTGGGAGGTGCTGTCAAAGGGTTGGGAGCCCCAGTTTCGGTCGTGCTCCAGGCGATAATTCACATAGTCGAATACAGACTCGCAGCCGGCCGTGGCCACCTCGCTCGCTGCCGTGCTTCTGGTCAAAGAGAAGTGGGAGCGGTAGGCCTGGAAAAAGGCCGTTACGATCAGAATCAGGACGGTCAGCATGACCATGGCAATGGCGAGAGCTATGCCGCGCTTACCTCGTGGTGGGATCAAAAATCGAGGATTCATTATTTAACTATTCTAGCACAATTTTCTTGGATGTCTCAAATTGCCGGCCAGGTATTTTTGGGCTGAAAGACGAGCGTGACTTCGAGATGGTCCTCGACCTTGACACCGCTCAGGGCTCGCTTGCCACCCTTGGAGAGGAGTCTAATGGTGGTCGTGACCGTTCCATTTTGCGCTTTCAAATCAGCTCTAAAGTCGACAACGTTCTCGGACAGAAGGCGCGAGAAGACGACATCCTCATTGGCCAGGGGGTTGAGGTCGCTCAAGTTGGTACCGAGGGACCCATAAGCCGTGGCCAGAGCTGGGCCAGGAAAGGATGGCGCGACGATTTGGCGATACAGACTTCCGGTTTCCCCGGTTGTTGCGTACCACACGATGTAGCGGTCCCACAGCGGCCTACCCGTTGTTGAGTCGTACTTCGTGGGGTCGTCCCAGTCGCTGACGGCGGCCAGGGACAGAGCGTCGCGCTCCCCGTCGGTGGTGCTTCGGGAGATGCTGTTGGAATACCAAAAACTGGCCAGCTTGGCATCGCGTTCTAGGAGGACTCTGATATTGCGCAACTGAGTTTCTGAGCTCTGTCGGACGGCGGTCTCTTGAAAGATTCGGGTCCCAAGATCAAAGGCGGCGAAGATGAGGATCAAGAGCAGACTCAAAAGACTCATCGAAATGAGGAGTTCCAGGAGGGTGAATCCTGGGAGGCTGGCTGAACTACGTTTCAACATAGGTAAGCCGAGTGACTTCCAAAGTTTGAGTTCCCTTTTCGACAGCGCCGCTGGGAGCATCCCCTTGATTCCACCAGATCCGTACTTTCACTTGCCAAACCGTCCCCATGTCAGCCAGCGAGGAATCTGATTTTCCCATCCCTGTGGTTGGGAGCATCTTTTCGATGCTAGCTTGAAAGGAATAGGTGACCAATTCTGAATTCTGTCCGACCCTAACCTGGCGTGTCTGCACCATCCCCAAGTCACCTGAGTCGACCCAGTCTGATCCGGTAAGGGCGGTTTCCTGCAACACAGATTCGGCTATGATTCGTGCGATGGTTTGATGGGAGGAACTGCTCTGGGCCATCATGAGACGCGTCATGGCCGCTATCAGGCCGAGCGCAGCGATGGTCAGAATGCCAAAAGCTATCACGACTTCTATTACAGAGAGGCCAGAGAGTGAGCGTCGCATACCATGATAGTATCACAAACACTCTGGCGACCCCACTGGTGAGCGAGCGGAGTGAACTTTATGAACAATGAGAGTCGAAACCCTCAGCATTGTTTACATAGTTTACAAACTAGACAAAATTGAGGCCTTACTCCGCAGCGATGGGGCCCTATAATGAACCTACAAGCGAATAACACACCGCCCGAGTCAACTGCTGTATGTGGACCCTCCTGCTAATCATCCTCTGCACGACTCGGGTGGTTCTTTTTTTTTAGCGAGTTCTCGTGAGCTGTCGACTCAGGCTGAGGGTGACGATCTGGGCGCTGAGCAAAAGAGCCACGCAGCCCCACCATCCTGAGCGTTCCCACAAAAGTCCCGGCACGGCCGCCCCCAGACATCCGCCCAAATAGTAGGAACTCAGGTAGAGCCCCGACGCCACCGCTTTGATGTCCTCGGGAAGGTGGGCTATGAGGCTGCTGACGGAGGCCTGAGCGGCGAAGCCGGCAACGCAGACAAAGGATAGGCCGGTGACCACGTAGGCCAGGTTGGGAAGCAGGGTCAGGAGTAGGCCGGCAAGAGCCAGGTAGGCCGATCGTCGTACCGTCAACGGGATTCCCCAACAAGCCAGGGCGTTGCCAACGACGGGAGTGATCGCGATGCCGAGTAGGTAGACGCAGAATATCTTGCCGAGACCGCTGGGGCTCAGGTTGAATGGGGCTTGGGCAAGGTAGAACGTGACGTACGTGAAGACGCCAATCATGGTGAAGAGGGAGGTGAAGCCGATGGTGTAGCTCGTCCGCAGTTCGGGCCGACGAAAGCTGTGTAGAAAGTCCCTGAGCGTCGGTGTTTTTCGAGAGCGCATACGGGCAGTGGGGTCTTTGAGGCTCATGATCAGGACGCAACCTGCCAGGGCATTCACCAAGGCCAGAGAGAAGAGAGCGGGCCGCCAGCCCCATGCGGTGGCCGTTAGGCCTCCCAACCACCGCCCGGCGAAGCCCCCAACGATAGTCCAAGTGACGTAGTGAGAGGTGGCACGGCTGACTTGGGCGGAGGGAAAGTCCTGTGACAGGAAGGAGAGAACCCCGCTTATCAGGATCGGGAGGAAGAGCCCCTGGACGAACCGCCAAAAGAGCAAGGACTCGAGATCGGCGGAAAAGGAGACTTGAAGCCCGCAGAAGACGAGGCCGCCCACCGAGAGCTTGGTGAGCGCTCCGCGCGTCATTCTGCCCACCAGCCAACCAGCCAAGGGGGAGGCCAGAGCGACTGCCAGTGTGGTCGCGCTCACCGCGAGGCTGACGGTCCTGTCGGTTGTTTGAAAGGCCTCGGCCAAGAGTGGGAGCAAGGATTGCAAGGCGTAGATGTTGACGAACGCGGTAAAGCCAGCGGCGGCGGCGGTTATAGAACCGCGTCGTTGGGCTAAGACGTTCTTTACTATGGGCCACAAACCAGCCATCTCTGGCTAGAGTACGAGATTCTAGGGTCTCAGCGCTTAGACAGAATGTTACGAATACTCTCTATCCAGGTATTCAGAGAACTCAGATAGGGATATCCAGTTTGGGGAGAACGGAGTAGGTAGCCCTGGTCTCTTCGATGAGAGAGGTCATCTCTTGAACCGTCTCGGTTTTGAGCGCCTTGGCGGCGAAGGGTTTTGCCTCTGCGATACTCTCGAGTTTGAAGAACCAGTAGAGCAGTGTGAGGGGGGAGACCCAGATGGGAGATTCGGTTGTTTTTAGGGTTAGGTCGTGGTGTCCAAACTTGCCCTTCAAGGCGGCGAGGATGGAGCTTGCCATGTTGCTGTGCCACTCTGGTCCGGCTTTGGCGTGAATGAAATCGACCGCTTCCATGAACAGCTTCCCGGCCGGGTTGCTGGGGAGCAGTGCCGACACATCGAGCATGCCACCGAGGGCAACCTGCTGCGCGACTCTCATGAGGGCATCGGCGTGACGAACGGAGTGTTGGCGTCCTTCCGTGCCAAAGGCTGTGAAGGCATAGTAACGCTTCAGGTGGGAAAGTTGGTAGGCTGAGAAGATGGAGATCGTGTCGATGGCGGGGGTGCCGATGTTGAACTCGGTTCCCTCGAACATCCCGTCGACACCGGCATCCACTAAAATGATAGCGTCGGGGGACAGCTTTTCGCAGAGATGGGCGAAGATCAGGGTCAGCGGTTTGACCCCTACGCCAGCGTACGACCAAACTGTCAGCTTCTCGGAAAACTGCTTCTCCCACCACTGGGCCAGGTACCCTTCGGGGAAGTAGCCGTTGCGCGGGCCTTCGCTCTCTGCTGTCACGGCGAACAGGTTTGGGTGAGGTTCCTCTGCACCCTTGACCTCTTGGAGTCTGCTGAAGCTATAGCTGGCGATGTGGACTTTGTGCCCCATCTCTCGTAGGGCGAGCACGATGGGCAGAGCACAGACAACGTCGTACCCTCCTCCTGCACCGGCTACGAGAACCGAGGACTCTGGGGCAAGGTCAAAGGGCAAATGCATAGAGGTTTCTTTTGCTCTGGGTCAGCGAGTCCCTCGTTCTGGTCATCAAAAATTGCCAGAGCGCTTTCCGGAGCCGGCTAGGGTCCCGGAGGGATCGAAAAGTAATCAGGTGAAGAGACAAGCCTCAAGACTATGAGAATATTCCTT
>CAZVVF010000187.1:6679-7331 GCA_964630575.1 uncultured Burkholderiales bacterium
TACGGGCCTTTTGCTCTTCCTGACAACCGTCGCCGCTTACGCCGACCCCGGCTCGGCTATTCCCTGGGCCGAACCTCAAACGTTTCCGGACCAGAGTGGACAGGAGTTCGAGGTGCCGATCTTTGAGCGCGCCATGCGCGAGGAGAGAAGGCGCAGAGAGCAGGGCCTTACAGAGACGGTGGATGTGGAGAGCTTGAGTTCCAAGGTGAATCCCAAGCCCAACCCCGAGCAGCGACCCGATGTTGAAGAGTTCGAGCCCTTGGAACGGCACGCAAAAGGACCCCGGGTTGAAGCCGCTCAGAGGGCTCTCGTCCAACTCGGATTCGGATTGCCAGCAGGTGTTGATGGTGATTATGGGGGGCAGACCGTCGACGCGGTGACAGCCTTTCAGTCCAGTCTAGACTCGCCGCTGACCGGCAAACTGGACAAGCGGACGTTCGAGATTCTCATGGAGATGAGACCCGAGGATGGAAAGCAGATTTGGGAAGACCCAGTCGCTGCGGCTCGAGCGATTCCCCCGGCTCCGATGGTCAAAGACAAGGCGGCTCGGGTCTTGATCGATCTCTCGGAGCACCGACTGAGCGTTTACGATTCTGAGGGTCGGGTTCAACGGGTTTATCCGGTCGCGAGTGGGGCCGAGGAGACGCCGACC